>NZ_JAUBWA010000164.1:0-12047 GCF_036702825.1 Microcoleus sp. A003_D6
CGCGAGCTTTGAGCGGTGCTTTCTGTCGTTTCAGATTTCTTCTCCCCACAATAAAACCACCCTGCTTATTAAGGGGGAGTAGGGGGCAAGCTAAGGGGGGATCGGATTCTATGCAGCCTCATAAAAAATTGGTATGAGCCCGATCGGACAAATCGCCGGTATTGATTCGATCGCGCGGTGTGGGCGAGAGTCGTCTGCCCGATCGCTAAATTTGCGCTTTCACCCAAGATCGAAAGGCTTTCATGGCGACGTTTCTGCCGGCTGTTTTGCTTTGCTGTAAATACTGGGGGATGAGCTCGGCGATTGGGAAGTTGGGAAACTGGAGACTGCGATCGGACTGTATGTATTTTCCATCTTGCAGTACGCCCATTTGCAGGTTGCGGCCGTTGTAGCGCCACAATTCGGGAACTCCTAATGCTTCGTAGTTGTTGAACTGAGTGCGAGATGTGAGGTCTATTTCTATGGCTAAATCGGGAGGTGGGTCAGTTTCTAGGTTGATGCGGTTTTTGCCTCTGACTGCTGCTTCGTTTTGAATGTAGAAACAGGTATCTGGTTCTACTCCTTGAGCCATTTTCTCATTTTTGAATGTGGTGGAACCCAGAGGCCAAAATTCGATGTCTAATTCTTCAAGGAGAATTTTTACTAAGTCGCTAATCAGGACTTTGGCAACCTCGTGTTTCATTAGCGGAACCATGATTTCTAATGTTCCTTTGCTGTATGAAAGTCGGGATGCGCGACTTTCTCCCAATTCTGTTAATAGGGTTTCAAACATCGGCCAGGTTATGTCTTTGAGCAATAGTTGATTTCCTGGCTGGACGATTATTTGTTTTAGTTCTAATAGCATAGTTTGTCTGTTTTAATTAGATTTGAAATATAAAATAATTTAAATTAATATATTTTAGCAATTCTGCATTTACGCGGAATTGATGTTAGAGATTAAGATTAAATTTATTGAAAGCTATCATGGACACCCTGTTACAGGATCATTTCCTTCAGCAGTTCTCATGCCTCCTATGATAGTTTCCACTATCGCACATTGCTTACCACCGCCGTTAACAGCAGAAACTGATACCACAAATCGTCCGGGAATTGCAGGATTTGTACTTGGTAATTTTTTTACATTACCCTGATAGTCAAAAATGATCGAGTTTAGGGGAAGATCAGTATCAGCAGTAGTTGCATTCGTTGAAAGTATAATAGTGCCTGGTTTGATTTCGCCTCCTACGTCAAAATTCAGTGTTTGTAGCGGAGGGTTTTGGGCGGGATCTGTTTTAATTGTAGCTGTTGGCGGGTCAGTAGCTGGAGTATTGAATGTAACTACTCGATCGCTCTTAGTTCGCTTTGCTTCGCTTTGTGCAAGTCGCAAGGTTTGGAAAACTCGATCGTTCACAGTGCGAACTCTTTGTCTGTTGATGAAGGCCAGCCAGCTTGGAGCTGCGATCGAAGCGAATATACCTAAGATCAGCACTATGATCAGCAATTCTATAAGGGTGTAGCCTTTATCGCCCTTTCTGGATCTAGTATTTGGGAAATTGGGGGTTGCTTTGGTGCGACTACTCTGCAAAACTTTTAATAATATTGGGATTTTCATGTTATTCTCCTGTTTTATATGCTAGTGATACGATTCCGAAATGTATTTCAGACACAAGTTACTGTCCTAACGCGCCGCGACCTTGTACTTGCACGCTTGCTGTTGGGAAAAATGCCGAGTTGTCGGCGCTGGAAACAACATTACTATCTTGAAGACGGCGGAGGCTGTTTCCTCTGATAGTAACTCTCGCTATGTTTTTCCCTGGCGCTGAATCTACACAAGCGTAGAAGCTATTTATATTTGGATTTGTTACTCTTAGAGTGTCTTCTGAGACTGCGGTTGGTGTCGCTGCCCCTGGTAATGTAACATTCGGATTGCCTAAAGCAGTCTGACATTCAGTGGCTGACAATGCCTTCGGAGTATGGTCTATATAATTGACCAGAACCTCACTCTGTAAAGCATTCACTCCCGCTAGAGTTGTCACATTATTTCTGGGATTGTTAAAGTCAAAAGCTAAATTAAAAGCAGGGCTGGGTATTTGACTGTTAGTTTTTACCTCGCCGTCGCCGTAGTAACGAGTTGCGAGAGTTATTCCACTTGCGTTTTTCACGATGCCCTCGTTAATCTCATAGCGCTCTATGCGTGATGGGCAGTTGCCGTTGCTTCCTGACGGCTGACACCAAATAGAGTTAAGAGTGGTTTCTCTAACCAAATAGTAAGCAACTAACGATCTTACATAGGTGTCGTTGCAAGGTTTATCTGTTATATTACATTCTCCTGGCGGTACGCGAGTAGCCGGGTTAGTCTCAACAGAGACAGCATTTTTAATCTGCTTCCGCTTCCAGAAAACGAGAATGGGAGTTCCCCCATTCGGATTTGGAAGTTGATCTCTGATACCAGGAGTTCCATCGGCAGCGGCGATATTGATGGTGTTATTATCGTAAATATAAATGGCTTGACTCAAATCTTGGGCGATGAAATCAACTGCCGCCTGAATGTCTTGCTCGGTGTTTGACTTGACTTGTTCCCTCCTGTCGGTATTCAGCATATCCACTACAAAGGCGAGCATCGGCGTGATGATTAAAAATGCCATAATCGCTCCGACCAACAGCTCGACTAGAGTCATGCCCTTTTCTTTTTGAGCTACCCCGGAGCGGTTTTGCTGGTGCTGAGTTTTCAGAAGCAACCTGAGTAAACTTTTCATTTTGACTTCTTCCTTGGTCAATTAATGAGAGGGATTTTGATTTGATAACAAGGCTTTGATTACTTACATAAGGGGTCGTTAGCTGGTGCACCGGGATTAAGACGAGAACATAATGATTGACGCGCCGAACCACCTGCATTAGTAGTAGGTGGGATTTCTGTGTTCATTACCACCAAAGGCGCTTTAGGGTTGCCGAGCCCAGAATTAGCAACTGATTGCTGTTCGGTTTTCAGATCGGTTGTTCCAGCATCCGCTCTGTATACGCGAACTTTTAAAGAATAGCCTGTATCTGTCGGCTGAGTCCCAGAAGAACGAATACCCTGAACGTAAAAGTCTTTTTTGCTAACACCACAGTTGTCACTCGTTTGCTCTGACTTAAAACAGTACAAATCCGCGAGGTTTGTAGGAACAGGAGGCGGAACGACATCGGAGGAGATAGGAAACCCGGGCGGGCTAGCTGGGGTTGAGCCGGTTGGTCGGATCGCACCTGTTCTAAGAGCGTCAATGTAAGCTTTCGCGGCCTGCGTGGCCAGTTCCACCCGCCGCGCTTGGACGCGAGTTGCTACTGAGAAGGCCATCACGGGGGCGATCGCGATCATCAGCACCGAAACTACAATCATCGCTACCAATGACTCAATAATCGTGTAGCCGCCATCTTGTGAGTGGGATAAATTTTGATGTTGTTTTTGCTCAGTCATAAGTAGAAATCCGGTAATTGCGCGACAGAAAGTTAGAGGGTTAAGCGGGGCAGTTACTTGGTCTACTCGCAGTTGCATTCTTACCCGAACCCGGATTCTGATCGGGAGCAACAATTCCGCACATGAGAGTTGTTACCCACTCATCATTACGAGATACTTCCCGGAAATACTCAGCAGGCTCAGTCCTTGTCGAAGGAGTTGTGAACTTTTGGGTAAACAAGTCAGGCGGCTGAGATAACAAGCCCACGTCAAAACCCCAGTTTCGGAGGGGCGGGCTGAAATAAGGAACAAACCCCGCACCAGCATCAGTGTTGTACGTATTTGTGATGCTTGGGTTTGACGCAACAAGGGGAGTGCCTGCCGGTCTCTGAAGCTGAAACAGGCTGGCTAGAGATGCAGCCGGCACGCTTAGCTGGTAAGCTTGCGGCAAAATTGGCTGGTAGGGTGCAGTGCTAAAGGCGCTGCGGCTTTGCTGAATGAAAGAGCCTCGGATATTGGTAGCAAAGCCCCCGTTATCCCAGCTTTCCAAGAATCGGGGCAAGTTTTGCAAGCCGCCGTTAAAGTCTCCGCTGGTGAAGCCAGCATCAAGTGTCCGTGAAGGAGTGTCACCAGCTGCGATGAGCACATTGAATGGAGTATCTACAGCCTGGGATATCCACGCTGTAAATCTGGCATTAGTTGCGCCTCTTGGCATACTAGGCTCTGTAGCTGCTGCTGACACAGTTTGGATCTGCGGGACTGGGAGCAGTAGCGGCTGTGACCCGTTGAAGGGTAGTGGTGGTGCGAGTTGAATTGGCGCTGCTGGGCTTGGCGTTGGTCCTATTTCCGAATTGGGGGGTGATGGTACTGCTGCTAGAGTTGGTAGCGGTACATTCGATCCGTCGAAGGTGTTGGGCGCATTGGTGGCCGTGGGGTTGTTGACTACATAGGGAGCAGCATGGGTAGTACCAGCATTGAAGTTGACAGCACTCACACCGCCTTCGGCAAACCACAGAGAATTAGCTCTGGCAGCACCGACACCGGCTGCGATCGCTCGTCCAGGAGCAGCACCAATCCCTAAAGGCTGGAGAGCGGCGGTGTTTAGCTGGGTGAAATTAGTGGGATTAGCAAGATCGGCGTTTCTTTGAAAAGCCACGCGCCGGGGGAATCGCTGCAATGCAGTCACTGGGGGATCGACCGTTGACCCAGCTTGAAAAGTAGCAGCCACAGCTTGCGTTGGGTCAGTAGGTGGTGAAGTATAAGTTGTTGTGAGCGTCGGATCGGATGCCCTGAGTGGTGCTACTGCCAGAGGATTGACAAACCAGTCAGCATCGGTACACGCAGCCACCGGCAGTTTTGTGCAGGTTTCCATCACGTACTCTGGGAATGCCCCGCGCCGCTGGACGTGAGTGACAAAGTTGTTGAAGTAAGAACTCGTGAACAACCCAGCCGCAGGAAAAGCAGCCGTGTAGGTAGCGTCTGTCAGCACAGCAGGGGCCGCACCGGCAGTACCGACGAAAATGCCGTTAGTTGAAAACGCGCCGCTGGAAAGTCCGTTAGTGACAAAGTTGTTGTTGAAAAATCCTTGCTGTCTGCGCGGCCACACAGCAGCAGCGCCCGCATTGTTTCTCAGGTCAAAGTCTCCCTCGTTGCGGAAGCCAAAACGGTAATTTGAGGAGAGCAGGGTTAGTGAGTCTACCAGTACAGTTGCCGGTCTCCAGAAGTCGCCCAGGGTGCAGTTCGGGAGCCTCGGATCGAGCGCACGGCAGGCAAAGTTGGGGTTAAGGCCATTACTCTGACTGGTGCGAGCGTAAAAGTTTCCCCAACCTGCGTCTCCCGGAGCTGGCGGGGTTACCAACTGATTAAACTCTTCCACTGGCACAATATTATTATTGGGTGGATCGCCCGGAGCTGGGGGCGGGATGGTGCCGTGAAGGTTAAATCTTCCTTTGATGTAAGCTGGCAAATTCGATACCAACGTCAGCCCTTTTTCTCTGACTACCTTGTTTACGCTATTTTCTCCTGTGGCGTTTCCGCCGCGAAATAGCTGGTCTCCGTTAATCAGGACGATGCCGTTGGGTTTGCGGGTGGGGTCGAGCCGATAGTCTGTGGGACTTAATCTTTTGCTGTTTTCAGCATCTGCCGATCGAGCGCTGCGATCGGGCAATGCGTCGTCTCGGCTGGCATAGATAATCCCGCTGTTGGGCAGCAACCACTCGGGTGGAGTAGCGTTGGACCCTGCAACGGGCGCGCCGCGCAAGGCATTGATGTCTAACTGAGTAGCCCGAATTTCTAGGGGTTGCCGTTCTTCTAGGGGCTGGTCGTAATTGCCTGTTAAAGTTGCTGCTTGGGGATTGGCAGGCTGGGGCTGGGGCGGGGACAGGGGGCTGCTGAGGGTAAAGGCTTCGTTAACGTTTGTGTTCAGGTTGTCGCGATCGATCGCCTTGACTTCTCGACCGTTCAAAAATGCTACTTCTTGAATTGCCCCGTCGGGAATCGGAATCAGTTGACCACCGGGGGCGATCGTGCCGTCAAGTATCTGTAGCGCGCAATTAGTCGAGTCAATAGCAGCTTTTTGTGCTAGCGTGCGCTGGTCATTAGGGACTTGGAGGGCGGTTCTCAACGGCCCGTTGGCAAACCTACCGTCCGGGAAGACTAAGTTTGCCTGGGCTTCCAAAATAGCTTCTCCACCCGTAAGCAAGCCAAAGGCGTTCGGCGGATTAGAAGTAGCGGGAGTCAGTCTGACGGTGGGAGGGCCGTAGACGATGCCGTTGTTGGAGCCGATAAATGCCTGCTGTACTCCCCGTGTAACTGGTGATCGTGGTGTTACGTCTCCGCTGACATCCGTCAACCCTACGATGTTTCTGGCTGTGGAAGCGTTGCTGGGGTCGTAGTAGCTGCTGATACAGGCTACAGGGAGTTGCTGTGGCTGGGTTCCTGGTGCTGCTACTTGCGCTGCTGCTAGCACTATTGGGTCGTAGCCGGATTGTGCATAGTGATAAACGGCCGTTGCCCGCATCCGCAAGTCACCTTTGGCAAATTTGAAAGCCGTCGCGGGGGTTTCACCTGAAACAGGACTTGCTACTGCTTGTGGCAAGCCGATGTCTTGTGGTGTTGGTACTCCCGGCCAGGGAATCCAATTACCACCTACATTGTCATACACTTGCGACCCCGGCCCTAAAGGTGACATCGGCATTGAGTCTGGCCACACTACAGGGTACTGCTCCACCGACGCAGGAGTTGCAGGGTCGTCGTAAGTATTGTTGGCAGTGAAAACGGTTCCCGATGCCGGGCCACTTTTCAAGGTGGGAGCAAGAGGATTTACAGTTTCTATCCAACGGGGGGGCGGCAGGAAGGAGTTGGTGCGATCGTACACTCCAGCGCTGGTAATTACTCGCAGACCACCAACACTATCCAAGAAAGTTCTCGGTATTTCAGCCGCTGCTTTTTCCCAGAAACCATCTCTGTAAGGAGGAATTGTGTTGGATGGTGCTTCGCCTGTACCGTTGCCGCGATCTGTTGCTCCCGCGTCAGCTAGTTTGGTCACTTGCGGTGTGCGGGTGCGCTCTCCTCCGTCAGTCCATGTAGCTCCGCTTACCGATTGTTCGTCACTGACAAACTGGTTCTTGCTATCATCCCAACGCTTTTCTGGCAAGTTGTTGCCGACGGCGATTCGTTCGCCCAAATTTGTTTCGCTCTCACCTAGCTTGGGACCAGAAGCGGGATTTCTCGATAATAGCTGAGTCGTAGGGATCGTAATCTCAGCCCGTCCAGCGCCAGAGAGAGTACCTTTTACTTCCGATCCTATTACAGTAGTAGTAGTAGGAAGGCTCCACTTCTCAATGGGTCTGAGGCTATTCACACCATTGTCTTGAATAATGTAGGGAGCATCTGTCGGATCTACTCCTCGGTCTGCTGTTCCCGGAGGTACTTCTGCAAAAGGAACTTTCCGCAGCCGTGCTTTAAAATAATCTTCCAGTGCTTGATTGCGGGTCTGACTCTTGGGGGGCAGCATCGCTTGAATAACCTCAACCGGGTCGTTAGTAACTGGTGTGGCCTCTTGAGCTACTAACAGCGCATTTAACCGCGCGGAGTAAGCGTCGTTGTTGTACAGTACCCGAAGACTATTTTGCGTAACAGATTGATTGTTCGGGTCAATTGCTGGCGAAGGTAAGCTGCCTATAGTCGGTGGTGTTTCGCCGCTTTTTGTGAAGAGATGTACTTCTACGGGATTGTTGTTTGGTGGTGCCACTGTGCTGCCCGACCACCCGTTGACTACGTTACCTGCTACAACAATTTTGCTATTTTCTCGATCGTAAAAACAAGATGTCTGGCTGCTGACTTCAAATAGTCTAATTCTTCTGTCACCGCCTAAAGCCGATACCAATAAGTTGCTATTTGTGAGTATCCGCCCGTTTAGGCTTAGCGGAGGCCCGGGCGATATATCTAGATCGTCTTCATACACAACCGCATTGTTGCTGAGGGGGATGCGGCTTTGGTCTTGTTGGTATTCTAGGGCAGATACACTGGTAGTTCCCTGGAAAGCTTGATACTTATTATCCAACCCGTTGTCTGTGATATCTGTAGCTGTTATAGGTACGTTAACCGTGTAAACAAAGAAACTTTTCTGAAGCCTGCCACTTTTTCTCTCCCAACCCGAATCGCCCGCCAAACTTGCAACTGTTCCTTCTCCCTCAGTGCAAGCCGGGTTGAGAGTTCCTGTGTCCATTGGAGGTGTTCTCGCATCTAGCGACTTTCTCGCTCTGGCTACTGCTGCTCTTGGGGTGCGAAAGTATATTCCGTAAAGAGTAAAAGTATCAAATATCCCGTCGTTATTGGTATCGACTGGATATCTCCAGGCAGTATTTAGCGCCTCGTTTTCCCTTGCAGGCGAACCGATCAAAAGCTGTCCTTTTGGGTCGTCATTGCTGACACTACTGTCGCCGTTAAGATCGGATTTCAGGATCAGCCGCTGCTCGCCCTTAAAAGTATAAAAGTCATTTGTGGCATCATAAGACGACATCATCCGGTACAATTCTGTATCTGACGGAGTTGATGTCGGTCTTTGCGGGTCTTCCAGCAGCATATATTGAATTTTCGCTTTCGCCCGATCGAGCGCGGGAGTCGCGGCCGCCAGCACCTGCTGGTTCACGCGCACGTTGCGAGCAGTATTAGCCCGATCGAACGATCGCAGCGTAATCGCCACAGTCAACAAAATAACTACCAGCAACACCATCGTCACCGTTGGCAGCACAAACCCCGCCACAGGCAGTCTCGCCCTGCGGCCCATTGCCATGAGCGATCGCAGCATTGCTCTCATCAGCCGCTTCGCCCCGGATCTAGTAACACCAGCAACCCGCCGCAGCAGCGATACGATAACTTTGGATAATTTGCTCTTAAACATTGACGCCTTCCCGGATTTTTTCAGAGATGGTATTGCAGGTAGTTACTGCTTGCCTGTACGATCCCATCTTTATTGTTCCCATTTTCCCCAACATCCATATCAGCCCTTGCACAAATTTACAAAATGTGTACTTTGGCCCAAAAATAAAACCCACCAACCCCCCAACCAAGCTCACCGCCGATATATTTTTCCCCGAAAGATTTGCCCCGCAAGGATTAGAGCTCGGGAACTCCACTCTAGTCTAGTTAAATTGAAATGTCAGTGCCCAGCCACAAAATCAGTGAGATCGCCAAAAAAGTGCGATCGCGATCGTATCCGATATATTTCCGAGTTCTTGCTTTGTCGGCTTTGTTTGTGCGATCGCGTTGCTAGCGATTTCAATCGCCGGAATCTAGAATATAGAGTGGGCGATCGAATTTTTACTTTTACGTGTCAGTGCCATCGAATCTAAATTGGGCGATCGAATTTCTGTTTTGCATCAAAGTGCGATCGAATTGACCTATTGCAAAAATAGCTGGGACGGGCAAGATGCCCATCCCACAAAAAGTTTTTTTCTTGTGGAATGGGCCGGAGAGCCCGTTCCAAAATCTTACTTAAAAGGACTTTTGCAAGAGGTCTAATTTCTGTTTTGCCTCAAAGTGCGATCGAATTTCCGTAAGGCCGTCCAGCCCGCCGGTACAACTGCAAAATATCAACCTAGAACCCATGAAACAAACTCCCAAACCCCCCGAATTCATCATCATCGGCGTCCAAAAAGGCGGCACAACATCCCTGTACAACTACCTAATCCAACATCCCCAAATCGCCCCCGCCACCCAAAAAGAAATCCATTACTTCGACCTCAACTTCCACAAAACCCCCGACTGGTATTATTCCCAATTTCCCCAACCAGAAAGCGGCGAATCCCAACTAACAGGAGAAGCCAGCCCTTACTACATTTTTCACCCCCACGTTCCCCAGCGAATTTACGATTTATTTCCCAAAGTCAAAATAATCGCCCTGCTGAGAAACCCAATAGAACGCGCAATTTCCCACTATCATTACTATATAAAAATCGGATACGAATCGCTGTCTCTCGAAAGTGCGATCGCCTCCGAACCCGAAAGACTCAAAGGCGAAATGGAAAAACTCCTAGCCAACCCAAACTACTACAGTTACGAGCACCAACACCACACCTATTTAAGCCGCGGCATTTACGCCGACCAACTTCCAGCCTGGATGAAACTATTTCCAAAATCACAAATCTCAATCATCAAAAGCGAAGACTTGTATAGCAACCCATCGCAAATCCTCAACACCGTTCTCGAATTTCTAGACTTACCGCCCCACCAACTAGAAACCTACGGAAAACACAACTCCAGCGAATATCCGCCCATCAGCGAGACAGTATACGAGCAATTGAGAGCATATTTTCGATCGCACAACCAAAGACTAGCCGAAATGTGCGATCGAGACTTCGGCTGGGATTAATATCGAATATCCGTAGTGTGCAATAGTTAAAGATTTTTGAGGCACGCAGTTGCGCTTCAGCGCTCTTTCATAGATTTTAAGGATCGCAAATTAAATAACTTGCAATTTCAATTGTTATTGTGGGATGGGCGTCCCGCCCGTCCAAAAAGGGCGGGCGGGACGCCCAACCCCTACTCCCCACAAACTTATGTAAGTTATTTAATTCTCATTCCTAAGAGTGCTTAAGCGCAACTACGTACCTTTTTTAATGTGTCAGTTGCGCTCAGGACTAAAATAGACCTCTTGCAAAAATAACTAGGACGGGCTCTCCGGCCCATCCCACAAAATTTTTTTTCTTGTGGAATGGGCCGGAGAGCCCGTTCCAAAATTTGATTAAAAGGATTTTTGCAAGAGGTCTAATATTAAGCAGCAGCCGTAGCATTTGCTTCCAGAGGCTCGATTTCCTCCGGCGTAGCGTGACGGCGCGGATCGTTAAAACTGCGTGCCGCTAGCCAGTTAGGATTTTGCGCCGCCTCGCAACCAATCACGTAAAGCGAAGATTGGTTAAAAGCAGCCCAGAGAGCATCACAAGCCTGTTTATCCATCAGTGAATCGGCGATCGGGCGATCGTGAATCAGAGCAAATAAATCAAACTCATTTCGTTTTGGATTCCACTGATATTGCAAAGTAGGAGCATAACCCATTTCGATCAATTGTGCGATCGCGCGATCGGGCGTATATCCGTCCAAATGCACCCGATTGAGATAGATAGACACTTGGACATACTCATCTCTGGCAGGTAGCAGTCGGTAATTCGAGTCAGTCATCATTATTTGTCTCCGTGCAGTAGTAATAAGAGCGGCCTGCAATATCGGGGCGTTTTTCAGCCTTCATTTTTTGCTGAGCACATCGTCGCTTAGCATAAAGGTCTTTTTCAATTTCAGTCTCGCCTGGGGCATAAAAAGGACGGTGAGGAAGCAGTTCGGCTTCTAAATCCTCCCAAGATTTCTCTGGGTTATCTGAATCTCTCAGCATTTGTCCCTCGCGGTTTGTTCGAGGATGCCGTTTATTCGATATAGTCGATCGGTCATCAGTCTGTTTCCTCAGTTTTGGCGATCGTCTTGACGCGCTGCGGCTTTGGCTCTAAAACAGGTTCGTTTTCCTGTAACCAAGTTTCGATGTACTCCAACAGAACCTCATTCATGCTGAGGCTACGGATGGCGCAAGATGCTTTGAACTTGGCTCTTGTCTCTTCAGGTAGATAGATTTTTACGGACACAGTTTTACTTGTAGTCAAAGTTTCCATATCGCTATATCGATTTGTCTATGTGTCTAGCCTGACACACAGGCGCGCGATCGGATAGGGGCGCTTATCGACATAAGGACTTATCGGCTTGTCCCTATATCGATACAATAACAGACATAGCCAAAAAACGACAACCGCGCCGAGTTCCCCCTCGCATCTCCCTTAATAACGGGATAAGGGGTTGACTTTGAGCGGAATCTTGTCCCCCCCTTATTAAGGGGGGTTAGGGGGGATCTAAACTGTGCTAGAAACGAGATATAGATGAGGACTTTAAATACTCATGCCCCCCTTAATAAGAGGCGTTAGGGACTATCGAAACGAAGGTATAAACTAGACACATTCCTGATTAAGGGGGCGAAAAGAGCGATCGAACTCCACGTTACTACTTAGCCCCTCGATCCCCCTAGCCCCCCTTAATAAGCAGGGTGGATTAATTGTCATCCTAGAAATAGGTACGTAGTTGGGCTTTAGCCCTC
>NZ_JAUBWA010000165.1:0-11761 GCF_036702825.1 Microcoleus sp. A003_D6
GTCAAATTAGTCAGAGATTGCAGGGGTGTGATGTCTGATATTTGATTGTTGTGCAGATTCAGATCAGTCAAATTAGTCAGAGATTGCAGGGGTGTGATGTCTGATATTTGATTGTTGTGCAGATACAGATCAGTCAAATTAGTCAGAGATTGCAGGGGTGTGATGTCTGATATTTGATTGTAGTACAGCTCCAGATGAGTCAAATTAGTCAGAGATTGCAGGGGTGTGATGTCTGATATTTGATTGTTGCACAGATGCAGAGAAGTCAAATTAGTCAGAGATTGCAGGGGTGTGATGTCTGATATTTGATTGTTGTACAGAGCCAAGTTATTGCTACTTGACAGTATCTGGTTCGCTTCATAAATGTCAGAAGTGCCAGCTTTTTTTAACAGCAACTCAACTGTATATCTTGCTGCTTCTGAAAGGCTATCTTTGTGCAAGCACCAGTCGGTAAAGCTGCTGAAAGTTATTGATTGTTTTGGTTGTTGTTCTGACATAAAACTGTGGAAAATTAGGATAATATAATGCTACTTGTTAACAGATTTGCGCGAGTTTCAAGTTTGTACTCTAAATTCCTCCGGCTCAATATCCCAGTTTACCCAGCAAATTGCCTCGCGAGCCGATCGCACATCAGGAGGCACTCACAGTGCATGAATAGACCTCTTACAAAAGTCCTTTTAATCAAATTTTGGAACGGGCAAGATGCCCGTTCCACAAGGAAAAATGTTTTTTGTGGGATGGGCATCTTGCCCGTCCTAGTTATTTTTGCAAGAGGTCTAATAAATCCCGTATTCAGAAAGCTCATTTTCAACAAAAAACTGCTAAAGGACACTCCAATGCGTCGAAATCGTCCTCAAAATCGATTTTTAACAGGGTATGTATCCCTGGCAAATATCTAATTCAGTGGCTGCTAGTTTTTGACAAATACGATCGCACAAAATGACATCCAATGCTGTAAATGCCGATCGCACAAGCACCCACTTTACTCATTTCCACAGCGATCGATCTATCGCGAAAAGTGGAAAGCGCGATCGCCCTCCACTTTTCCCGATAAACTGGCATCAAAGCTGCTTGTTCTGGCGTGAGTTTTTTAACTTTAGTCTGTGACATACCTCCAACCTTGGGGCTCGTATTCGCGCTGAATTCGCACCATCCAATTACCTTCGGGAATTGCGATCGCATGGTGTTCTTCGTGACTCAATAAAGCTGTCGGCGAAAGCACCCGCAAGTACAGAGTGCCGTCTTTTTCGTAAAGTTCAGCTTGTCCCTCAATAATCTGGTGAGAATGTCCGGTGACTTCACCTTCGGCGAGAGTTAGGTGAGGTTTTTTTTCTCCTTGGATTTGCGGTACGGGAGTGAGAATTACGTCGCCTTGTCGGATGGGTTGCATAGGTTTTTTGTCTATTTTGTTTGCTGGTGTCGATCGAGCTTTCCGACCGCAACTCTACACTACACAGGTAATACACGGTCGTCAAGAGCGATCGACCGACACCATACTCCATAACTGTTTGCTGCACTGACAGGCGTTATGTTCGAGCGTGAAAGTGCGATCGGAAACAGAAATGCTATATATAGATAAGCTGTTACGCATTTAAAATAGTATTGTAGGGTGCGTCAGCCCTTTCTCGTTTCCCTTGTAAGCGTAAGTGTTCTAGCTGACGCACCCTACAGGCCTCGTTAGTGGTTTAAATGCGTAACAGCTTACCAGTTTCGAGAAAGTTTTAGGTTTGAATGCCTACCTATGTGCAGCTAGAGCATTTGTATCGATGTCTTTTTCAACAAAGTAGTCAATCAGCAAGCTTGCAATCATTCTGCTGAAGACTTCGTATTTTTGCGAGACTGACAATATTTCTACCTCACCTTTGAAATAAAACAGTCTGATGCCGGGGGAGTTAGAAAAGCCCTGCTGAATTAGTTTGAATTTTTGCCAGCTAATCTCGGAGTGGACTAGCCTTTGGTCTTCAGGCTTATCTAAAGTTAATGTCATGAGACGACCTGCTATAATTATTCTGTTGCTATTAGAAATAAGTTAAGTTTTTAGTCAGGACTTTAGTCCTTATTAAGTCGAATTTAAGGACGGAAGTCCTTAAGACGAACCTATTTTTGTAATATATTTAGTTTTTCCAATTCGATCGCAGCGAACTGACTAGACCTCTTGCAAAAGTCCTTTTAATCAAATTTTGGAACGGGCAAGATGCCCGTTCCACAAGGAAAAATGTTTTTTGTGGGATGGGCATCTTGCCCGTCCTAATTATTTTTGCAAGAGGTCTACTAAGGACTAATAACTAATAACTAATAACTAATGACTAATAACTATTATCCTTCAAATGTGGCAACCGACACCCGATCGCGCCCTGCTTCTTTTGCCCGATAAAGCGCCTCGTCGGCGATCGCAATTAGCGTCCCCGGTTGGGACATCGGCGCCGGAATGCAGCAAGCTACACCCAAACTCAGCGTCACGTATTCGCTGACAGCAGACTTAGCGTGAACAATCTGCAAACCCCGCACCTTTTGGCCGATAATTTCAGCAACGCAAGCCGCACCTTCAATATCCGTATTCGGCAAAACTACTGCGAATTCTTCTCCACCGTAACGCGCAACTAAATCAGCCGGTCGCTTTACCGACTGCTGGATAACCTGCGCCACTTGCCGCAAACATTCATCCCCCGCTTGGTGGCCGTAAGTGTCGTTGTAAAGTTTGAAATAATCGATGTCGCACATAACCAAAGACAGCGGTGCTTCTTCCCTCGCCAAACGCCGCCATTCCGTATCGAGATATTCATTAAAAGAGCGGCGGTTTCTTACCTCAGTCAAACTGTCGTAAGTTGCCAAATACTGCAAGGCTCGATTCACAGTTTCTAACTGCTGTTTCTGCTGCTGCAATTGACGGTTGAGGACTGCCAACTGCTGTTCGGCTGCGTGCGATCGCAACAAATTTTTCACCCTCGCCAGCAGTTCCCTCTCGTCAAAAGGCTTCGAGATATAATCGTCCGCACCAGCATCTAAACTTTCAATCCGAGATTCCATCCCCGATCGCGCTGTCAAAAAAATTACCGGAGTCGAACTCAATTCCGGCGTGGTGCGAATCTCCTTGAGCAAATCCAGTCCGTTTTGTCTGGGCATGATTTGGTCGCTCAAAATTAAATTTGGCTGCAAACTTTTAGCTTTTTCTAAACCTTCAACCCCGTCAATCGCCACGGCGACTCGATAGTACGGACTCAATAAACTTTGGAGGTAAGCCAGCAGAAAACTGTTATCTTCTACTACCAGCAACAGCGGTAATTCTCTGCTGTCAGGTGTTAATTCTTCGCCATTATTTTTGTCGTCAAAACTGTTATGTTCCGACAGCGAGGCGTGGGGTGCGATCGCCCGGACATCTCCCGCGTGCTCTCCGAAGCCGGATTCAGTCAGTCCTGCCAATTGGGCGATCGCGCTCACCAACTGATTCGCGGACACCGGCTTCGACAAATGCCTCTGAAACCCCGCCTCCAGCGCCGATGCCGAATCTTCTTCCCGGATGCCTCCCGTCAGCGCCACCGCCGGCAGGAGTTCCCTTTGCTCGGACATTTCCATTGCTCTGATGCGACGGATCAAATCGCAGCCGTCTGTTTCCGGCATCGCCATATCGCTCACCAACACGTCGGGCCGCCACTGTTGCAACTCGGCCATCGCTTCGCCGGCGCTACCCACCGCTGTTACCTTGGCTCCAAATGCTTCGAGGCCAGTTTTCAGAAATTTCCGGATCTCGGCGCTGCTGTCCACCACCAGGACTTGCTTTCCCGCTAGGGGTTTGGAAACCGATCCGGGTCTGCTTTCCATTTGAGCGATCGCAGCAGTGGGATCGTCAGGTGAATTTTTTTTGGCAATCGGTAGCAGCACCCCAAAGGTCGCCCCCTGACCGAGGCCGGGACTCAAAGCCCAAACACTTCCCCCGTGCAGTTCCACCAACTGCCGCACAATTGAGAGTCCCAGGCCGAGCCGGTGCTGTTCCTTTGTCTGGAAGCTCTCTGCGGGGCGGAAGTAGTCAAAGATGTGGGGCAGAAATTTGGGGTCGATCCCGCAACCGCTGTCGCTGACCCGAATCAAGACGCCGGACGGAGTAGGTTCGATCCGCACTAGAACTGGGTTTGGTGTCGATTCTGGGGTGAATTTGATGGCGTTGGTAAGCAAGTTCCAGACTACTTGCTGCAAGCGTTCTGCATCTGCCAAAATGTAGCTGACGGCGGGGTCAAAATGTGTTTCTACGCGGATGTTTTTGGCATCGGCGGCGGGGCGGAGGGTGCCGATCGCAGATTCTATGACAGACGGGAGGTGCACCCGGTCGAGGTTTAGGCGCACTTTCCCCCGCAGAAGGTGCGAGAGGTCGAGGAGATTGTCTATTTGTCTGTTTTGCAATCTGGCGTTGCGCTCGATGATTTCCAAAGCGCGGTTGGTGGTGGCTTCGTTTAACTTGCGCGATCGAGCTAGCTGCACCCATCCCAAAATCGCGCTCAGGGGCGATCGCAGTTCGTGTCCGGCGATCGCCAGAAATTCGTCTTTTGCCCGGTTGGCTTCGGCTTGGGCTGCTTCAAGGGCTTTGCGATCGGTGATGTCGAATCCGATCGCCAAATACTGAGAGGGTTTTCCCTTGAAGTCCAACAGCGGAACTACTGCGCAGTACACCCAATAATCGCTGCCATTCTTAGCTTTATTCTTAATTTCTCCTTGCCAAACTTCACCTTGGGCAACAGTTGACCGCAGATTTTTAATTAATTCCGAAGACTTATATTCCGAGTGGAGAATGCCGAAGTGGGAGCCGATCAGTTCGGCGCGCGAATAGTTAGAGATGGAGCAAACTCGATCGCTGACGTAGTTGATAATTCCTCGCGCGTCCGTCCTCACCGCCAGTGTCGATCGGTCGATCGCTCCCTTAAAATCTAAACATTCTTGCAGCGACGAATTTAGTTCTTTTGTTGTAGAAATTTTGCCTGAGCGATCCGGCGCGTTTGGTTGCTGGCAATCGGCCTTATCCTTGCTCCGCTGTTGGATTTTCATTGCTTGTATTTTCCCCTGACGGCTGACACCTAATCTACTCGCATCCTGATTAATTATCACTTTTTTTTTTGCCCGAGCTGGCGGGTGTAATATTTTGTATTTCTTCATTTTCCTGAAAAATCGGCTGTCCGCACATCCACTTCGGACTAACCTCAAATTTTATTTACAGTTTGGCTCAATTTTGTCAATCTTAGGACATATTTTCTCAAATCTGCCCGAGCGGGCTCTGGGTAATACCATTTTAGATTTTTCATTTTATATTTTAGGATGGAAATGACTGATGAATTGAGGGTGTCGAGCACGGGCCTACAGTTGCATTCTTGTTTTAAACTGGTATAAGAACCGTCAAAATTTTTCTCACAATTACCTCCCGCATCTGGCACAAAGTCTCCTCTTCCGCAGCCTTTCGGGCCTCCGGCATTCTGCCTCATCTCCACTCAAGCAGATATATGCATGGCTAGACAGTTACCAAATAATTGGCTGGTTTGGACGAACAAAGTCCGTGTCTTGCGATCGTCACCAACTTCTGTTAAATTATTTTATTCTACATCTTGACACCTCTGCATACTTTTTGTATTATAAACTGTAATATGCCCTCGAACGAGAGAGCAGCCCAACTGCATTGACGCACTCAACTATTAACAATTTGAGGAAAATGAGCTGTGAGTTTAGACGCTGTACGCGAGCAATTTGAACAAAGAGCATTTGATTGTGACGGCTTAATTCCCCGCCTCATTCCGCACTATCGAGAGCAACACGATGTAATATTGCAGTTAATCCCTTTTGAAACTAATGCTCACATAAAAGTTCTGGATTTAGGCGCGGGCACGGGCATACTGTCTGCCCTGATTTTGCAAACATTTCCTCACGCAAATGTCGCAGCCTTTGACATGGCGGAAAATATGCTGAAAATTTGCCAAACTAATTTGTCCGCTTTCCAAAAACGCCTGAACTTGCAGCACGGAAATTTCGCCGAAGATGATTTCGGCAGCGGTTACGACTTGGTAGTTTCGGGGTTGGCAATCCACCACCTAGACAGCGCAGGTAAACAACAGCTATTTCACAAACTTTTCCACTCCATGAATCCAGGCGGAATCTTGCTAATTCGAGATATTGTGACAGGTGTTACTCCCCGGCTGACCGAACAATACGAACAGTTGTGGCGGCAGTACATGAAAGCTAACGGAGAAAACGATGCAGCCTGGTTTCAAAACTATCTAAAAGAAGATATTCCCTCCTCTGTTGAAGAGCAGACAAAGTGGCTTGCAGAAGCTGGTTTTGCAGAGGCCGGATGTCACTGGCGCTATCTCAACTTTGCTATTTTTGGCGGAGTTATCCCAAGGTAGAAGGCAGAGTTTTTGATAATTATCAAAAGATAAACAGGACTTGCGCAGAGCCTCTATATGTAGGGTGCGCAATGCGCACCTTACCGCTATAATTCGCGCGTCAAACTATCTTTTGCCTTAGTCCAGATTTTCAACAAACCTGTAGGGGCGGGTTCACTCAACCGTTCTCTGGCAGTACCAACAGATTCAATAAACCCGCCCCCACCAAACGATATAACCCGCTAGTGACATTTTCTAAAAAGTGATTTAAAAGCTCAATAAATAAAGTAAAATTATGAAAGATTTTCGATTAGAAAAAATCAGCAGATATCTCAGCAAACACCTGCGTCACGCGCCATCGCGCATCGGCATTGAACTCGCTCCCGGTGGCTGGGTTCCTGTTAGCGAACTCCTCGATGCCTGCCAAAAAAATAACTTTCCAGTTCAGCTTGCAGAACTCAAAGAAGTAGTTGCCGAAAATGACAAACAGCGCTTTTCATTCGACGAAACAGGCACTCTCATTCGTGCCAACCAAGGACACAGCGTAGAGGTTGACTTGCAGTTAGAACCCACTGTTCCCCCGGATATTTTATATCACGGAACAGGCAGCACAGCCGTCGAGTCTATTCTCAGTCAAGGAATTAGGAAAATGTCGCGGCATCACGTTCATTTGTCGGTGGATATCCAGACGGCGCGCCAAGTAGGTGCAAGACACGGCATTCCGGCAGTTTTTACTGTAGATGCCGCAGCAATGCAACGCGACGGTCATACATTTTACTGCTCGAAAAACAAAGTTTGGTTAGTAGATGTTGTGCCACCCACTTATCTAAAAATAAGTTAAAAAGAGCCAGTGGTTTTGTCTAAAAATCTAGCTAAATAAGTTAAAATAAGAGTAACTAGGAATTGCAAAACATGAGTTCGGGAAATATGGCAGACAGCCAAAACAATTTCAATCAAAACAATCCTCAAAATCGAGGGCTGCTCGGCTCGGGCTGGCGACCTCTCTACCGTCAATTTGATTGGGAACACCTGCTGCACTTAGCATCTAGCGACCCCTTAGAACTAGCTCAAAAAAGTTTAGATGCAGCTAGCGACATTGCCGACGCAATGGGACGACACCAATATACCTGGTGGGCCAATATTTTAAATGTATTCTCGGAAAATACTCGCTACGAAATCGATGTGTTTTGGGATTACATTACTCCGCAGCCCGTTTACCCGGATTACCGCTACAAAGATGTTTTAATTACCGAAACACCTGTGGTGCAGTTGGTCAGCCGCGCTAGTATTCCCATCGACTACGTTCTCAACAAACTCCAAGAGATTACTGTTTTCAAAGTTCTGGATTTGCTGGGAAAACCGGATGCGATTACCCAGTTTTTTATGGAACGGCATTTTTCTTATCCGCCGGAGCGATTTATTAGCTGGGAACGCTTAGAAGTTTTGGGTACTGTTTACGCTCATTGGGCCCGATTCGGCTGCTGGCTGCAAATTGACAACTACGACAGGGGAAGACGCTGCTACACTCTGATTTGTCAAGATATTGCGCCGCTGGTTAGCAAGGCAACTTACAATTTAGCGGTGATTCTGGGCGGGTACAAAAGCCGGGTCGGACAGGTTCACAGTCAGTTCCCGATTCGGACGTTTTCTGCGGAAGTTCAAAGTTTTACGGATACTGTTCAGCAGGCAATTCTGGATCAAAATCAGTTGGCTGTTTTGGTTAGCGGCGAACCGGGTACGGGCAAAACTGCTTGGACGCAAGCGGTAGCAAAGGAAATTTTAGTCCCGCTGGGTTATGTAATTTTTATCTTAGATCACGATGCTGTGGAAAATTTTGTGCCGCCGAGTTATTTGGAGCGGATTTGTATTATTATCAATGAAGCTGATAATTTGGCTCAAGATCGATCGACCGCAGAGGCGCAACGCACTAACAAAACTGAACATATTTTGAGTTTGTTGGACGGAACTTTGTATCAAAGCGTCATGGACGAACACGGTATTCAATTTCAGCAAAAACTCGTAGTGTTGATGACTTGCAACACGACTGAAAGATTAGATCCTGCAATGTTGCGGAAAGGGAGAGTGGATTTTACCCGTGAATTTACGCACAAATTTGTTTGAGCGATTACTTAAATTTTTAAGCAATCTGGGCGATAGCACTGGCTGCACGATCTCAACTACTGAACGAGCGCCAGGAAAGTTTCTGAATCTTCAAGTTTAAGGAAAATGTATGGAGTACCTATAGACACACCCCCATCAAAAATGATATCACTGATGGGTGACACCCCTCTCTTGGTATCGCCCAAGAGAGCAAATCAGGGGAACAGCATTTTTGGTGTCAAACAAAATTTTTCAAACTTGATAGTTATGGAGGAAATCCCCAACCGTGCAAACTAAGCCAGTTCAGCAACAAAGTCCGGGACTGGGAAGGTATGCCGACGGGACAATCCCGATCGCCCACCCACCCGCAGAGGCAACCGTGTTCGAGAGTAAAGAGCGATTTCAGCGGTTGGTGGAGCGCTCCGCCGACTCCGTAGCAATGGTAGACTGTGAAATGCGCTATCTGTCGGTTTCTCGTCGCTGGGAAACAGATTGCGGCTTCGGGGGCGGCGAGGTGATCGGCCGATCTCATTGGGAACTGTTCCCGAATCTCCCGGAATATTGGCAGCAAAATGCCCGGGCTTGTTTGGCGGGTGTTTTGGAATACAGCGAGTTTGTGGTATGGCGATCGACCGGATCTGTAGCAGGACAAATCGGAGGTGCAGTCGGCACGTCGGTAAAATGGGTATTTCGGCCTTGGAAAAATAGCTCGGGTGCGATCGGCGGTTTGATTTTGTTTGCCTCTGAGATAGCTGAGGATTTCGCTGAAACAAATTGCTACAAGAAATTTTCCTCCGATGTCAAAAGCAAGCAGTTAGAAACAAGACCGCAACTAACTCAAATTGCCCTCGACAATGCTGCTGATACAATGTTTTTTACTAGCTCAGACGGTCACATTTGCTACGCGAACAAAGCTGCTTGCCATGTTTTCGGCTACTCGGAATCGGAACTGCTCAACCTCACCGTTAGCGACATCGATTCGCAGTTGTCAGCATCCGATTGGATCGAGCATTGGGAGCAACTCAAGCAGCAAAGCAACCTCACTTTTGAAACCACTTACAAAACCAAAGACGGCGCCACTTTTCCCGTCGAAGTTAAAGTCAATTATTTAGAATACGGCGGTTGCGAATACCGCTGCGCGATCGCCCGCGACATTTCGGCTCGCCAAGCAGCAGAAGTTGCGCTTTTAGAGGCAAAAGAGCAACTTCAAGCCGTTTTGGATGCCGTCCCCGGATTAGTTTCTTGGGTAAGTTCCGATTTGCGCTACTTGGGAGTAAATCGACATTTAGCTAACGCTTACCAAATGCCGGCCGAACTATTTGCCGGTCAAAAAGTAGGTTTTTTAGAGACAAGTCCCAAATTTAACGATTTAGTATACGATTTCTTTGCCATCCCTGAAAAAAAGACATCTCAAGAAGTAACGGCGAGCATTCGAGGAGAAAATAAAACTTATTTAATTGTAGCTCAAAAATACCAAAAAAGTACGGCTGCGGTATTTGTGGGATTGGACATTACAGAAAGCAAACAGTCTCTTGTGGCTTTGCAAGAATCAGAAGAGCGCCTGCGGCAGCAAGCGGCGAAATTAGAGCAGACCCTGTTAGTTTTGCAGCAAACTCAAACTCAACTGATTCAAACAGAAAAGATGTCATCTCTGGGGCAGTTGGTAGCAGGAATAGCTCACGAAATTAACAATCCAGTTAGTTTTATTTCCGGCAATGTCAGCCACGCGACGGGCTACATTGAAGAACTGCTGCGAGCGATCGATGTTTACCAAAAGCATTATCCCCACCCCGTGCCGGAAATTCAAGAGTTGATGGAAGAATTGGACTTAGAATTTATCAAAAAAGACTTGCCCAAATTGCTAAATTCAATGAAAGTGGGTTCGGAAAGGATTCGGGATGTCGTGCGATCGCTCCGCTTGTTCTCGCGTACCGATGAAGCCGAAATGAAGACCGCAGATATCCACGAAGGTTTGGACAGCACTGTGCTGATCTTGCAAAATCGCCTGCAAGCTAAAGGGGGACGCCCTGGAATTAATCTCATCAAGGAATACGGGAATTTGCCGCGAGTCCGCTGCTATGCGGGACAGTTAAATCAAGTGTTCATGCACTTGTTGACAAATGCGATCGACGCTTTGGAAGAAGGGGGGAGAAATCCCGAAAAGTATGGTACGATACAAAATCAGTCTTTCTTGTCTTCGGGCGGATCGGGAGCTGAAACATTCCACCCCGAAATTCGGATTAGAACGGAAGTTGTAGGCGAAAGCGAAGTTGCGATCGCCATTAGCGACAACGGCCCCGGCATGACTGAAGAAGTCCTCGGCTGCATTTTTGAGCCTTTATTTACCACGAAACCCCCCGCCACGAGCACTGGTTTGGGTCTGGCAATCTCCCAGCATTTAGTAGAAAAGCACGGCGGTGAGTTGCACTGTGTTTCTCGTCCGGGACAGGGAACTGAGTTGATAATTAAAATTGCGATCGGTAACGATTAATTACCTATTTAAAACTAGGAAATAATATGGTAATCGAGTGGCTCAGATTTAAAGTACCTCAAGAAAAGTGGGAGGCTTTTATTCAGCGAGATCAGGAAGTTTGGACGGCGGGACTAAAAAGTTGGGACGGTTTTTTAGGCAAAGAAATTTGGGTAGATCCGGTGGAAAATGAGGTGGTGATGTTGATTCGCTGGGAAACTAGGGAGAAGTGGAAGTCGGTGCCACAAAGCACAATAGATGAGTTGGATGCCAAAATGGGCGATTTGCAAATTGCGATCGCAGAAAGTCGCGAATATCAAGTTCGCAAGTTTTTGCATTAGTTAGTCAGCAGTCATTAGTTAGGAGTTAGGAATCAAGCGTCCAATCTTCGATCGAAAGTCCCGGAACTTGACAAAAGTCTCGTTGGTTGCGAGTGATAACGGTAGCACCGACGGACAAGGCAATAGCTGCAATCCGCATATCTTTTTGCAGGCGATTTTTCCGCAGGGGCGCGTTATCTTTTAACAGTTTCTTGAGACAAGTATCAGCTTCCGGTGTAAAGTCCCGTACCTCAATAGTTTGGAGGTATTTTACAGTTGTCCAAAGTTTAGAATAGAGTCCCGGTAGGTTATACACCAGGGATGGATCGTTAATCCTGCCAACCCAACCATTGAAGAGTTCTTGAACTGTGACAATAGTGACAGCAAGCTGATGGTTTTTCGCGTTAGCGGTGACATGGGGATGATTAGACAAGATTGCAAAAATCCTTTTAATCAAATTCTGGAACGGGCTCTGGGGCCCATTCCACAAGAAAAAAAATTTTGTGGGATGG
>NZ_JAUBWA010000166.1:0-11587 GCF_036702825.1 Microcoleus sp. A003_D6
GATCGTACGTAGGTTGGGACTAGGAACGAACCCTCCGTTTCACTCCGCCCAACATTTTCGCTACAATTTTCCTTAACTGAACCCTATTGATATATAATTGTCAAATTGAGTTCAAAGCCGATCGGCACATTGACTATAAAATCAAGGAGAGTTAAAATGGGACTTAGCGATATTCTATTGAATGAAAAAAACAGAGATACTTTTGTTGATGACTGTGTAAAGTTGATAGACAAACAAGTTGCTTCAGCGCCGGGATTGGGTGGTCTTGCTCTTAAAGCTGCCTACTCTACTGTCAAGGGGATACGGGCTGACTATTGCGCCCAAGTCGTAGATCAACTTTTGCCAGAAATCTCGATCGCACTCGATCCGATTTGGACTGAAGCAGTAAACAATGGCAACCCAGTCGAATATCTGGCCCAAAGAAAAGCTCAAGTAGCAGACGAATTGCTTCAAATCAGCGATAAAAAAGCCGAGGACAGCACAAGAGGGGTTGTTAGAGGCGCCTATGCCAAACTCCGCCCCTCAGCTAAGAATTACGTGGAAAACGGAGTACCGGATTTAGCCGAAATTATTAATAAATATAATAGTGCGGCCTGATAAGTAGACCTCTTGCAAAAATCCTTTCATCAATTGATGGAACGGGCAAGATGCCCGTTCCACAAGAGTTATTTTTTCTTGTGGAACGGGCCGGAGAGCCCGTTCTAATTATTTTTGCAAGAGGTCTAGTGAGCAAAGGCTAAAAAAACAGAATACCCAGATACCCGAATTCTTCAAGAATTCGGGTATCTAAAAGAAGACTTATTGGTAAGTTGGTAGTTAGGAGGGAGAGTCCTAATTTTATGGTTATCCATTGCCAATTACCCATTGATTCGCAGCCAATATTTTCAACATCGCCTGTCCGGTAATTCCCAACCCCAAAAACATCACAAACATCGCACTAATCGCAGGCAAAAATTTGACTGCACTTATATGTTTTGGCAGTTTATTAAAATTACGTTTGGCATAAACTAAGATTAACCCGATCGCACTCAGCACCAAAGCCAATCCCAAACTAAACGCTACCACTAGCGCCATTCCCAAACCAACATTGCCCAAAGCCGACGCACTCAACAGCATCACCAAAGCGGAAGGACAAGGCAACAAACCGCCGGAAATTCCCAACGCCAATAAGCTTTTCCAAGTAATGGGAGAACCGTCCGCACCGGGCGGTAAATGCGAGTGAAGGCGGCCGTCTCCGTGATGGTGGTAGTGGTGAGATATATCGGGTTTTACAGGTTTAAATTCTCTCTCCCAACTTCCTCTATTTAAAAGATTTACTGGTTCCTCACGGTTTGTAGTAAGGAGTTTCGTCCTTAAAAACCAGTTATTATTAAATATTTTACTTTTGATTTTTTTGAGAAATTCAGTCCTCACTACCAACTTAGTTTTGCTTCTTTCTAAGAGTAAGTTAAGCCCGATCGAGGCTACTAATACACCCGAGATTAAACTCAGCCAAGGATCTAATTTTTCTGGGTCGATCGAGTTAGAAGCAAACAAAGTAATTCCGCCCACAGCAAACACGCCCGCAGTGTGAGTAATTGTAGTCGTCGCTGCTAGAAATAAAGCGTGTACCGGAGTAGCCCGCGCACCCACTAAATAAGCGCCGACTATGGTTTTTCCGTGTCCGGGCGACATCGCGTGCACGCATCCCCAAGCAAATGCTCCCGCTACTGCTAGCAGCAAACTCCAACCAGAATCCCAGATAGATTCATTTCCTGCTAACAAAAACTCCCGGTTTTGCGGCGTAAACACAAAGCTTTTCACAGCACCGGCTTGCACGATCGTAGCTTGACAGCTAGCTGTCGGAACTCCGGGCAAAAACAGATTGTAATTAATCCGCAATTTATGGGGTTTTGAGATGGAAATTGAGTCAGGCAAACCGGGTTTTTTATTTTGAGAAGGTGCGGCCCAAGTGTAGTTTAATATTAAGGTGCTGTGGGTATTCGGCTGCTGGATTAAGCTGGCGGTTTTAGCTGCTATTTCTAGCGGTGTTACTGCTACGGAGCCTTGAATGTTGCTGCTGTTGGTGATGCGAATTTGTTGGCTGAAAAACTTTTCTAGCTGTGTTTGGTGGTTGCGAACTTCGGCGGGTTGTAGCTGGCTGTCTCGATTGTCGTCGGCGAATTTTGTCAAGCCTGTTGGGAAGGTTAATGTTACTTCGGTTTGCAAATCGTTGACTATTATTTCTGCTACGGATAAGTCTGACCAGTGCGAGTAAACGGGTCTGGTTGAGGTTGTCAGTAATAATGAAAGTGTTAGGAAGAATAGGATGAAAAAATTTTGCGGTCGGTTTAGTTTGTATTGCATAACTATATTATTTTAATAGTTTTATCGTCGGGTGGGGGCGGGTTTATTTAAATTGTCTGTATCCCATAAAATTATTGGTGAACCCGCCCCTACGGCTCAAAATTCATAACTTCCCAAACCCAATGCTTGGCGAGATCGATCGTCAAAATTCGGGTCAATTGCCTTGGACTTTTGAAAATAAGCGCGAGATTCGGTATCCTTACCTAAAGTCCGGGCGATCGCACCAGCCCGGTAAAACATCCCCGCATCTCGAATCCCCGATCGCATTATTTCGGCCATCACTCGATCGGCCTTTTGCCATTCCCCAGAGGCGGAAAGCGCCCAAGCCAAAGTATCCAGCGTCACCGCATCCCGCCGAATTTTCACCTCATCCTGCATTAACGCCAGCGCTTCAGCAACATCCTGCGATCGACCTTTTTCCAGCAGCAAACTCGCCAAATCGCGCCGGTGGCCAAAACCGCCAGATCCAGAAACCTGTTCCTGTCGCAGCCCCGCTTCTGCTTTGTCCCGAAGTCGCCGGGATTCGATCGCATCTCCCTGCAAATCCTTGACCCTCGCCATACCGCGATCGACAATGCGATCGAACACAGTCTCAACCGGGCCAGAATACGCAGAAACCTTGCTGTAATAGCCTTCCGCCTCCCGGTAATTGCCCTGCCGCGTCTCCAAATCCGCCAAATAAATCAGCGCCAGCGGGTATCGCGGCACCAACCGCAGCGCCTCCAAAAACAGCGCTTTCGCCTGCACAAACTGCCCGCGACGGGCGTAAAATCGACCCAAGAGCGATCGGGCCCGCGCCGAACCCGCCACCTCTCCCGGTTCTTCCGCCGCCATTGCTTGCCGGTAATCCTGCAAAACCTCAGCATCTCGGCCCTGAGACTCTCTCACTAAAGCTCTCAAAGTGAGAGAACCCAAGTTAGGAATCCGGTTAACTAAGGCTTCTGCGGCTGCATTTGCCTCGTTCACTTTACCCATCGCTAAGTGAGATGTAACTGAAAGGGCGATCGCATCTTCATTGTCAGAACCCACCTGTTTAGCAAAGCGCAAAGCAGTAGCAAAATCGTGTCTCGCCTCGGCAATTCGAGCTAAAACTAACAGCGCACCTTTGTTGTCAAAAGGCAAATCGGCGATCGACCTTTCAGCCGCCTGTTCTGCCAACAAAAACCAACCTCCCTCCCCAGTAGCGCGAGCCATTTTCAAATAAACTCCTGCCAATGCAGCCCGGTTCAAACCGCTGCGGGAATCAACAGCCAATCGCTGCTGGTAAAAAGCAATCTCTTGCTGAATTGCTTCCTTTTGATTGGGATTATTTCTCAAACTTTCCGAAAAATGATAGCGGTAATTAGCATCGAGATTTTCGGGACTTCTGCTAGAAAATTTATCTGAAATAAAACGCCAATTAGGCGGCAAATTTACTACTGCAATTCCCACTAAAGGAACCACTATTAGCAGCCACCACGATAAAATATCCGATTTTATTCCTTGTCCTATTTTATTTTTCATACATCCGCGTTAATCAGCGTTCATCTGCGGTTAAAAAAAGGATTTTCCATCTGTCATCAATCAACTATAACTAATGACAGATGACTAATGACTAATGACTAATTAGGCAAAGCCAAATAAGGAAAAGTCGGTTCTAAAGGTTTGTGTCCCTGAGCCGGATTTCCCGGAGTTCCGTTATATGAAACGTTATCACCAACCGGAGAACCCACCAAAGCTCCCAGAGTGATATCAATAACGTCGTCCATCAGCATACGACCTCCGATCAAGCTTCCTCGAGCATTTGTAGCGCTAGCGTAGCCGCTGGTTTTTGTGGTATCGATCCGCATGACATCCGGCAAGAAAGCTCCGGCGATCGCATTTGGATCGACATTATCGTTGCCATCCAAAAGATCCACAGCATTCAGAGTAGCAACAGCTTCCTGCCGCACCGGAGCAGCAGCACCGCTCAAATCCAATCTCGGAGGAATATTATTAAATGCTTCCAGATAAGCGGGAGTAACTATCAAACCCTCATTAATTGCAGGTCTCGCCAAACGCTCGAATTGTTTGAAACCGCCAACTCCGTCTCTGATAGAAACTGTTGACCAAACATCAAAAGTATTCGCCCCACTTCCTGCTTGCAAGAACGCTTTGGGAACTCGCACGGCAATTGTATTGACGTTGTAACCTTTAGTAAAGTCCACTGCTTGATTCGGTTGTTTAAAAGCAGTGCGCGGCCCCGTTCCCAAAGCTGCGGCGCGAACTCGGAAAAATTGTTCCACATCGAAGAAAAACGGGTCTTCCCGCAAACCGGCAAATACAGTCAAGTTAGAACCGCCCACAGGTACTGTATTCAAAACAGCATTAGAATTCAGCGGAGTTGTAGCAATAAGCCCGCCGTTAACTGTAGTCTTAGTAGTTGTCTCCGAGCCGCCGCGAACAACAGTTACAGCCACTGCTTGCATACCTGTATTGTTAGGCGGACTGAAGGCAAACCGCAAGATAATATCGGCGCGTCCAGTCGGGGTAGAATTCACGTCACCTACCTGCGTGATGTGAAATTGGTAGATGGCTGTAGTGCTGAAATAATATTGATAGCGGGCTACAGACCTGGGGTTTGAATTCATGGTAAATACTAAATCCCCGTCCGCAGCACCTGAGTTTTGATCTTTTTCGCGATATACGTACAGGTCAGTTAAATTAACCGCGCGACCTTTGATATCTACTTCCCCGTCGTCGTGGTCGGAAGCAACAATTATTCCTGGAGTTAATAGAGCAATTAGAGCTACTTCAATAGCTAGTATGGTTCGGCGAAGTTTTTTTGTGAGATTCACTCTTAGCACCTTTATTTCAATGATATTTTTGCACAAATCAACGGTAAATAGCCCGCCTTCGCGGGTTTTACTTTTGTAGCAACAGGTTGAAATCTGTTAACCGATCGAGCTTTGGCGCTGTCGTTGAGCCTTCTCTCAATTAGTATACGAAGGTTTGGCAATTTTGGATCGGTGCTGCAAGATTAATTTATGCAAAAAAGTGCGTTATTGAGGATTTATTCGTTCCCGGGCTATTCTTGAGAATGCTTGCTCGGAGACAGAGCCTCCCTCGATCCAGTGGAGCCAGAGCATCGCTTATATGGGTTCCCAGACTCTGCTTGGGAGCTAGCGAACAGAGCTTAGGAACGAGTTGAGGGCGCGGTTTTGACCGAAAGCATCCAGGATACAAGCCCCCGGATTCATCCGTGGAGAAATAAAAAACCTGTATCCGATAAACAAGCCCCCGAATTTATCCGTAGGGTCAATGCTTCAATTCTTTAATCCAAAATCTAAAATCTAAAATCTAAAATCGAATGACTGTTCAGGCTCAGGGATTTCTTCGTTGTGCATAAAGCGGATCGCTAAGTCTCAAAAAAATCACTAATCAGGTGGTAAAATTCAAGATAACTTGGGATTTTTACAATTCAAAGCACGAAAATTTTAGCCCGAAAAGGCATACTCTAGCTGGTATCCCAACTTCAAACTTACAATTATGTTCTGTAGTGATATACGCCGAATTGTTAATTTTGGATCTGTGCAGTCAAAACAAAAATTTTCGGTACACTGAAATGACAGGCCAGAAGTCAGGTGATGAATCGCTGCTTTTAGTGCAGATTGCCCGGAAAGACCAAACGGCATTAGCTAAACTTTACGATCGCTACGGTCGCCCAAGTTACGCTCTCGCTTACAAAATCCTGGGTTCGGTAGAAGAAGCTGAAGAAGTGGTAATCGATGTTTTTTCCCAAATTTGGCAAAAAGCAGCAACTTACGATCCTTCTCGCAGTCGAGCAGATACCTGGTTGTTCATGCTTACCCGCAGCCGTTCCCTCGATCGGCTGCGAGCGATGCAGCGAACAGTCCGAGCTGCTGAAGCTTGTCGGGAAGATGCTAAAGTACCCATCTCTAGCGTTGCACAACCGATGGAAGATGCAATGTTTAAAGAACGCAGCGAACAAGTCAAAGCAGCTTTAGAAAAACTGCCAAAGGAACAGCAAGAGGCGATCGAACTCGCCTACTACCAAGGATTGACTTGCGCGGCAATCGCGGCTAAAATCGGTATCCCGACAGGCACAATCAAAACCCGAATTCGCTTGGGTCTTTCCAAATTGCGCCACACTTTGAGCGAAGAAGTTTAGATTGTAAAAAAACAAAATTTAAATTGTTTAACATCAATCTAAGATTATTGCATATCTAATCTTCCATCTTGAGTGCGATGGCAGCAGACCAATCTCAAATTGAAAATCAACTTAGGCTTAATTACAATTAATGCCGCAAAACAGATGGAAATGATGCCAGACGAGGAGTTTAATATCCTTGCAGCCCTTCAAGCTCTCGATACGCTCGACGAGTCAGAAAGTCGCGTACTTACAGAGAAATTGCAGCAATCCCCAGAACTGCAAAGCGAAGTAGCTGCTTTTGAAGCAGTAATTGCCGCGATCGCCTGCACAGCCCCCCCAGTTCCCGTCGCGCCCGACCTGAAAAACCGCCTGTTCCAGCGCATAGCCGAACTGCCGCCAACTCCGGCAGAATCAGTAAATATCAAGCCAATTGTTACCTCCCCAACAGAGAACAATGCTGCATCTTTAATCGTGCGCTCCAACGATGTAAAATGGAAATCTTATGGAGTTCCGGGAGTCTCGTTCGGCAAGCTTTACATTGACAAAAAAAAGCGCGAAATTACCTGCTTGATGCGACTAGAACCTGGAATAACATTTCCCCTGCACCGACACGCTGCCTCGGAAGAAGTGTTTGTATTAGAAGGAGACTTAATTGTAGAAGGGGAAATTTGCCATCAAGGCGATTACATTCGATCGGTTCCCGGTTCCATACATTCCTCCTTCACACAAGGGGGATGTTTGCTGTTAATGAAAACTTCCCTAGAAAACGAAATGCTCGTCTGATATTATATTTGTTGAATTGCCGACAGTTTGGAGGGCGGGTTTATGTAGATTTTTAGTTATAATTACAAATTGTTGGTGAAACCCGCCCTACAATTATTTCGGTTAATTTACCGGACGCGCTCTGACTCCCTAACACCCTAATGCTCGGCATTCTGCGGTTAAAATTCCAAATATATCCCGTAATTTCAATGCTAAAATACTCGCGTTTAACTGCTATCTTGTCTGCCATTTTTATACAATTTGTCCCCAGCGACAAAAGCGCGATCGCCCAAGAACGCGAAGGATGTTTTCTTGTCAATTCAGCAGGAGAAGTCATTAACTTAAATCTGTTGTGTTCGCCTCAAGAATCGGACGTTAAGCTGACAGGAAACGATGGAAAATTTATAGAAGACTACAAACGCTTAGCAAAAAGCTACTCTCCAGAAGCAACGGACAATTTATTGCAAGCAATTCAAAGAACTCCCGGTCAAAAAATTGCGGCCGCTAAAAAAATGTGTGCGGAAGCAAAATCGGGGGTTTCTCTGCCGGAAGTTAAATTAAGGGCGATCGGGCAAGCTGCCAGTATCGAAAATCCAACTGTCAAAGAAAGTTTTCTCGCCGATGCCGATATTATTACGACTCTTGCCGCCAACTATTATTGCCCGGAATTGGCCAGTAAGTAATATGATTAAATCTGTAGGGACAGGCTCAGTTGACAGTTGACGGTTGACAGTTGACAGTTGGTAGCGACCTCTACCTGGAAGGAAGAGGATTGGAGCAATGAATAGTCTTCTTTTAATTTCTCCCGATCGGGCTTTGGGCTTTAAACCAATTCTTTCTGGTGAGTGAGCATCTCAGTTTTGCTTTTACTGTCGGTGTGCGATGGTTCCCGCACTCCTAAAAAATGCTTTTTACAAAACTGAGATTCTCTCACGGTAATGCGGCGTTTTTACTTGCAGTTACAATATTAATTGTCATTTTGTCGGACAACGATCGATGAAATTACCAGACATGAGATGAAACATTTAAAATCAAGTTCCGCCGATTTGCGGGATTTATTCAAAGACAGCATTACAGTTAAATACCTCGCGGAACCGCTGAAAGCTGTCCCCGCTTGCGAAGACGCAGCCAAGCTGCGATCGTGGATGGAAGCCCGCGATTTTGACGTGCTCGGGATCGAAGAAAACGGCACGGTTTGCGGCTATGTAGAACGATCGCACTTAAAGACAGGTAAGTGCAGCGACTACCAGCAAATTTTTCACCCCTCACAATTAATCGCCGCTTCGACTCCTTTGATGGAATTGCTGCCGCTGCTGCGAGAAAAACCGAGATTATTTGTATTGGAAAGCAACAGGATCGACGGTATCGTTACCTGCGGCGATTTGCAAAAAGCACCGGTGCGGATGCTGCTGTTTGGATTGGTGACGCTTCTCGAAATGAATTTATTGCGGATCGTGCGGATCTACTTTCCCCAAGATTCTTGGCAGAAATTGCTTAAGGGCGATCGCATCTTAGCCGCCAAACACCTTTGGGAATTGGGGCGATCGCGAAATGAAGCAATTGACTTAATCGATTACCTGCAATTCTGCGACAAGCGAGATTTAATCCTGACGAATGCGGAAATAGTCGATCGGCTGGGGCTCAAATCCAAACGCTACGGGGAGCGTTTTTTAAAGTCAGCAGAAGCATTGAGAAACAAATTAGCTCATGCTCAAGATTTAATCAACGGTTCTTCTTGGCCGGAAGTAATTTTTCTCGCTCAGGAAATAGAAGCGCTTTTGCAGCGCTGCGAAGAGATTGAAATTGCCGCACCCACTGAATTAGAAAGCATTTAATCTTTTATTTTTTAGTCCGCCTTGGCAGACTTTGTTGGTAGGGGATCGATTTCAATCGCCGAGTTTTATCTAGGAAGGTGCGCGCAGCGCACCCTACATTTAGTTGGTAATTTTGAGTTTCCTGTTAGTATACTGAGGAACCCATCCTCGAGCAGTGGTGTAATACTGCACGGCTTTCAAGTACAGCGACGGAGTGAGATAAAACCAATGTTCGGTATTTGCGGGTACTTTAATGTATTCTTCAGCTTGCAGCATTAATTGTGCCTGAGATCCGTTAGAATACACAAACCCAAAAACACATTCCCCAGCTAAAATGTGAAGAACTTCTGCATCTGTGTGGGTGTGCGTGCGATCGCTTTTAGTCATCAGCGCGTAAATTTGCTGCGAACCGGCGTGCAGCACTTTTAAGTCGCACCACTGACATCCGCTTGCACGCTTGAAGTATTCAAACTCGGTTTTAAATGCTGCAAGTATCTGCTGTTTTTCCGTTACATTAAGAATGTCTTGGACTAGCAGTTCTTGAACCGCAGGATTTGCGTTAGTTGGCAGACGATCGATCTCAATATCTAAAACAGTCAGTTGGCTAGCGATCGCCTTGAGTTCCGTATATGTCCTACCGTCTTCTAGTTGCAGAACAGCCATATTACACCACCTATTTATTGGCTTTTATGAGGATAATTTAGTTTCTAGTTTTAAGCTGCTGTTTTAAGCTTCCGTCAAAAACTAAACTCCTGGTTGTTTTCAATAATAGCCGATCGCTAAAATGCGAGATATACCTTCACAATCATCAAAGAATTACCAGATATGAGATGATTTGTGAGTTTTTTTAAGTTTTATTTCTAGTTCTCAGAGTCTGGCGGGTAATGCAGATCCACAGGCTTTGCTTATTTTTTATGGTTCGATGTTTAAAGGGGCGATCGGCAGAACACCGCCTACAGCATGAAAAGACAGAAACACAGGCTCAATCTATAAAATTCCCGTCAGATTAGCTTACAATAGAAGACTAAAGCTCAAAATTACGGCGCAGCCTAATTGCTGCTACTTTTATGCCTCTACCTATAGTTGCTATTATTGGACGCCCCAATGTAGGCAAATCGACGATCGTCAACCGTTTAGCCAACACCCAAGACGCGATCGTCCACGACGAACCGGGAATCACGCGCGATCGCACGTACAGACCAGCATACTGGGGCGATCGGGAATATCAAGTCGTAGACACCGGCGGGCTAGTATTCGACGACGAAACCGAATTTCTGCCGCTAATTCGCGAACAAGCAATGGCCGCCCTCGCAGAAGCCAGCGCAGCCATTTTCGTAGTAGACGGACAAACCGGCCTCACCGGCGGCGACGAAGCGATCGCATCTTGGCTGAGACTGCAAAAAGTCCCCGTCATTCTCGCCGTCAACAAGTGCGAATCGGAAAATACAGGGCTTACCCAAGCAGCAGACTTTTGGCAATTGGGAATGGGAGAACCTTACCCAATTTCGGGCATTCACGGCAACGGCACCGGCGAATTGCTCGACAAATTAATTACTCACCTTCCCACAGAAGCACTACCCGAAGTAGACGAAATTAAAGTAGCAATTATCGGTCGTCCCAACGTCGGGAAATCGAGTTTGTTAAACGCATTTCTCGGAGAAAACCGCGCCATAGTCAGCCCGATTTCCGGCACTACCCGCGATGCGATCGACACATTAGTAGAACGCAACGGTCAAACCTACCGCCTGATCGACACAGCCGGAATTCGCAAAAAGAAAAACGTCGAATACGGCGCAGAATTTTTCGGCATCAACCGCGCTTTCAAAGCCATCCGCCGCGCCAACGTCATACTGTTAGTAATTGACGCAATTGACGGCGTTACGGATCAAGACCAAAAATTAGCCGATCGCATCAGCCAAGAAGGTCGAGCCTGCATCATAGTCGTCAACAAATGGGACGCCGTAGAAAAGGACAACGACACCATCTACGAGTACGAAAGAGAAGTAAGAACCCGACTTTATTTCCTCGACTGGGCAGAAATGATTTTTGTCAGCGCTATGAGCGGACAGCGAGTTGAAAAAATCATTGAATTAGTAGACAAAGCCTCCGACGAACACAAGCGCCGCGTCACTACCGCCGTCATTAACGAAGTAATAGAAGAAGCCACAAGCTGGCACTCAGCCCCTGTCACCCGCCAAGGAAAACAAGGCAAAATCTATTACGGTACTCAAGTGCGATCGCAGCCGCCGACAATCGCCCTATTTGTCAACGATCCCAAACGCTTTACCGAAAATTACCGCCGCTACATTGAAAGCCAATTCCGCAAACACCTAGGCTTTACCGGCACACCAATGCGCTTACTTTGGAGAGGCAAAAAAGTTCGGGAATCCGAACAAAGCAGCACAAACAGAGCATTGCGCGTCAAGTGATTTTAGATTTTGGATTTTGGATTTTAGATTAGACCTCTTGCAAAAATAACTAGGACGGGCTCTGGGGCCCATCCCACAAAATTTTTTTTCTTGTGGAATGGGCC
>NZ_JAUBWA010000167.1:0-11433 GCF_036702825.1 Microcoleus sp. A003_D6
CTCCCCCTCTCCCATTCTCCCCCTCTCCCCCTCTCCCATTCTCCCCCTCTCCCCCTCTCCCATTCTCCCCCTCTCCCCCTCTCCTTCAACTAACTAAGTTCTCATTTTTAATTCATCCTGTGCTTCCCGCCGCAGTCTAGCAGCAATTCTAAACAGTTCTTGACCGGTGTGCAAGTGGCGATCGTCATAATTGAGGGTAAATAAATGCAATTCTTCTATGCCATCGCCGACTTGATTGATTGAGTAGTAGAGATGCGCTGCAACTCCGGCTACATTAGATGGATTGGGCATCGCTTTCAGAAAGTTATGAGCTTTTGAAAGAAAGTCGCGGCTGGTTTCGATATAAGCTTGAAACTTTTCAATCAGTTCGTCATCAAACGGATCTGCTGACAATTCGTTTATTTCTTTTTTAAGCGGCTTCAAGATGCTGTTGAGCATTCGATTGACTGGTTTGTATACTTTAATCAGCCACTGTTCCATTTGTTCGTCGGCATCCCGCGCTGCTTGTTGGCGCTGGCGGGCGACGTTTGGTGCGCCTGGTGATTGCTGTTCGCTTGGCTGGGAAAATTGGCGATCGTAAGATTGTCTGTGCTGGGCGTCTCCTAATATTTCATAGGCTGCATTGAGGCGGACAATCTCTTCGTGACCCGCTGTGTCGCTGCGGCTGTCTGGATGAAATAATTTGACTAAACGGCGGTATGCTTGTTTAATCTCGGCTTGTGTTGCTGTTGGGCTAATTTTTAGGGTTTTGTAGTGATTGGTAACGGAAGACACGCTGTTATTTCCTTGAAATCTGGATGATCTGCGAAAAATTGCTTGACAAAAATATCATTATTTGCTACTATATTAAGTATTTATTTGATATAAATATCAAAAAGTGTAGGTAAAAAACCTCAGTTTTTAAATTAGCATAAATCTATTTTAGAAAAACATTGATTTTTTGCAAGTTTGTACTGAGGATTTGAGTCGATCGGGACTCAAATCCTCAGTACAAACAACTGCGATCGCCGACAACTAACCAAACTTGATACCGTCTAAAAGTAGAGCAGGGCGTTTGTTGTACGCCTTGCTCTTAGTTTCTGCGATTCTAGGGCGCAGTTCGTCTAGTTGAGGGCCACCGCCAGATTGAGTTCGGGATCTTGGAACAAAGGAGTGCTGAGATAGCGTTCGCCGAAGCTAGGCTGAATCATTACAATCAATTTTCCGGCATTTTCGGGACGCTTGCCGACTTGAATCGCCGCATACAGTGCCGCACCGCTGGAAATACCGGACAAAAGTCCTTCTTCTCTGGCCAAGCGGCGGCCGTAGGCGATCGCCTCGTCATCCGTAACAACTATCACCTCGTCGATCGAATTCACATTCAGCACAGGCGGCACAAAACCAGCACCGATACCTTGAATTTTGTGAGGCCCGGGCTTTCCGCCCGACAGTACATGACTGTTGGCCGGCTCAACTGCGATCGCCTTAAACTCGGGTTTCCGCGACTTAATCACCTCTGCAACACCCGTAATCGTACCGCCAGTGCCGACTCCCGAAATCAGGAAATCCACCTCGCCGTCTGTATCGGCCCAAATTTCCTCAGCCGTCGTCAAACGGTGGATCTCCGGGTTCGCTGGATTCCGAAACTGCTGCAACATATACGCATTCGGAGTTTTGTCCGCAATCTCTTGAGCGCGGCGGATGCAGCCGCTCATGCCCTCAATGCCGGGAGTTAGTTCTAGTTGGGCCCCGTAAGCACGCAACATCGATCGGCGTTCCGTGCTCATCGTATCCGGCATTGTCAAAATCAACTGGTAGCCCTTAGCCGCCGCCACCATTGCCAGAGCAATTCCGGTATTGCCCGAAGTCGGTTCCACTAAAACCGTTTTTCCTGGAGTAATCAGCCCTTCTGCCTCGGCTTGATTGACCATACTGACACCGATGCGGTCTTTCACCGATGCAGCCGGATTCATGCCTTCGAGTTTTACCACAATCCGAGCCAAGCAGCCTTCGGCTTGGGGAATGCGGTTGAGTTGCACCAGGGGCGTCCGCCCCACCAATTCTGTAATGTCGCCAGCAATACGCATAATCTTTGTCAGTTTGTTGTTCAGGGTAAATCCTTAATTTCTAATAATTACAGATTTTCTTGTCTAATATCCTTCACTAGATGTAATACATGACGTTGAGCTGCCGCCTGCCATTGCGTTTTTCGCACAGATCCTGTAAAGTGTATTTTTGCAAAACGGAATTGGCAATCGATCGCGCTTCTTGCCAAATTTCCCAAATCACAGCACTTTCTACAGTTTGAGCAGGCGAGTCTTTTTCAGAGCGATCGAACTCTGAGCCTTCGAGACAGTTGACAACTTCGAGGAGTGTAATTTTCCAGGGTTCTCTGGCCAATATATAACCTCCCTTAGCTCCTCGCTGGCTGCGGATCAGCCCGCAGCGTCTCATTGTAGCCAGCAACTGTTCTAAATATCGATCGGGAATATTTTGCTGAGCCGCTATCTGGCGAATTTGCAGAGGCTCGCCTTCAGAGTAGCAATCAGCCAGTTCCAGCAAAGCCAAGATTGCGTATTCGCTTTTACACGAGAGTTCTACCATAATTGCACTTGAAAGTTCCAGAATTATCAACCCCGAAGTCAGATTTTAGAATCATTCTCAATTTTGAGTTCCAAATTCTCACTCCTCACCTTTGATTATACCCCGGTTCTCCACTGGAGTTTACTGACTTTCATAAATTCATTGCAAAAGAGGCTCGCAGGGCGATCGTATGTAGCGATCGTTAATCCACAGTCTTATCGTCGTGGTGGCTTCCGTCAAGCACTCTCATCTACAGTAGAAAAGTCAAGTAATGATGGAACATCAAAACTGGGGAGTTCAACTTGCAAATACTTATCTCCACACAAATTCTCTGGTTTACCATATCTACTCATAGTCCGAGCTTGAACCTGCGCCCACGTTACCACTTCTTTTCGTTCCGTGTCATTAAGTTTAGAGGCAAGCAATTCAGAAGGCGTTACTTGCTTGCAAGTTGACAATTCTGACAAAGAGGTAATGGAAGAATTGGGCTTCAAGCCGATCGGCGATATCGCATCGGAATATGACATGACTTTGGAGGATTTGCAATACTTGCTGCGGATGCTAGCAGAAACGGGAATGTTAGAGGGAACCCAACCTCCAAAATCACCCCCAAACAAATTCAACATTCAGCAATTATTTTCTTTCCAAATTCCCCTGTTCAATCCCGATGCTTGGCTAACCAAACACGCAGGTAAACTCCGCTGGATTTGGACGTGTCAATTGAGCTTTTTTCTGTGTGTTTTAATCAGTGCTTCTCTGGCTATATGGCTGGCTTTGGGTGACGAGGTTGCTGCTTCCAATCAACAGGTTTGGGCAACAGGGGAAATTACAACGCTGGTAACATTTGTGCTACTGATTATGGTAGTAGTTTGTCTGCACGAATTAGGTCACGCTTTTACTTTGAAGCACTACGGTGGTGTTGTTCCAGAAATAGGGCTGCTGTTTTTGTGCTTGATACCGGGCTGCTATACGGATACCACAGATCAGTACAGTTTAGTGAGGCGGAAACAGCGCATTTTTGTAGTGGCAGCAGGCGTGTTGGTGCAGGTGGCTATCTGGGCTTTATCGGTTTGGATTTGGGTTTTGTCTAAGCCTAACCCTGGATGGCATTTTGCTAGCTATTTGCTGATGGTAGCAACGCTTGTCACTGTAGTTTTTAATCTCAATCCTTTGAATAAGTTTGACGGCTATTATTTGCTAGTTGCTTTGACTGGGATTAACAATTTGCGATCGAGGTCTTTTCAATTTTACGCTAATTTGCTGCGGCGAGAACAGATTTGGGAAGAACCTTCAGACTGCTGGACTTTGGCTGCTTATGCTCCTTTTAGCATAGCTTATACGGTCTGGGTTTTAGGTTATCTCTTGTCTGTTGTTGTTCATTGGGCGGTGCAAAATATGCCGACGTTTATCGATTTGGCTAAGTTTAATCTGCTGTTTGGCAGTTAAACAGGACTTACGGATTGGAAAAATGAGTGATTATTTAGGAGTGTGTCGCAATGAACGGATATCAAAAGTTAGGAATGGCGGTTGTTTCTGGGGTTCTTAGCTTGACTTTCAATGAGTTGGCAATTCCTGTACAAGCTGCTGTTCTCACGCAAACTTATACGGTAAACTTGAAGCAGCAGCCAGTTAATAGTACGCTGAATGGGGTGTTTCCTAAGTTTAATTCGCTGTTGGGGACGCTGTTAAAGGCTTATGTTAAAGTTGAGTCAACGGTTAACAGCGATATCAGTATTGTTCCTGCTAGCAACTTTACTGGGACGGCGGTAACGAATGCTCAAATTGCTGTGAATTTACCTAGTTTAAAAGCTGACCCCAATTTGGTTTTGAGTTTGTTTGCAAATCCGCCGGAAATGAGTATTGAATCGGGGGCTGCTGGGGCTAGAGGTGGGAGTGCGAATGGTGTTGTTTCAAGGAGTTATAGTTCGCCGCAGTCTCTAAATATGTTTAGTGGGTGTGCGGGGGATTTAATTGCTGCTAGCATTGCGGCAATGGGTACTGTTAAAGTTTTAGGAACGCCTGCAACTGGAACTTACGCGGGTACTGTCGCGGCTGATTCAACACTTACTCTCACGTACGAGTACGAGTCTGAGTCTGAAACTGTGCCGGAACCTACTACGATCGCAGGTGTTGGTTTAGCTTTTGGCTTGGGGTGCTGGTGGAAGAAGAAGGTGGGGAAAAAAGCTTTTAAATAAGATGTATAAGATACGATCGCCCGATCGATTCAGCAATTAGACTTTCGGGTTTTGGAGTCAGGTGAAGAAGGTGTCACCTTTAACGTTTAGCCCTCTGCCAAATAGGGGCTTCTCGCAAGTTTTTTGAGGAGCTTAATTTCCTTATTCGTCCACCGCACTAAAAAGCCCTGCAATAAGCAGGGCTAAATAGGGGTAGAGTTGCCAGCAGAGATGGTATTACCCGTCCTGCCTCCTCTAACCGGCTCTTAGAACGTGAAAGTCGTTCTGAGAGTACCAATAATGATGTCGTCGTTGCGATCGTTTTGATTGGGGTTGGTAATCCAAATGACGCCCGGAGTCACAGAAATGTTATCCGTGAGCTTGAACTTGTAGAAGCCTTCAAGGTGATACGAGTCGTCATTTGTGAAGCTCCGCAAATTGCTTGCAGCCTCAAGTTTATCCAAGTAAGGCTCGCGACCTAACACAAAGCCCAGCAAGTTGCCTTCTTTCCCTAAATCCGGCAAAGCCAAGGTGACAGCGTAGTTCCAAATTCTCGCATCGCCGATGCCGATGATGCGAGCATTGGTTAAACCGGCCCAGCCGCCAATGATAAACCTCGGGCTCAGCCGGAACGAAGCCTGAGCGCCGTAGGAGTTGCTGACAACTTTGCGAGCGCGGAAGCCGTCAAAGCCTTCGCTCAAACCGTTGAGAGAATTAGCCACCCCGGTACCGGTGAAACCGCCGAGACTGTCTGGCCCATTCCCTAAACCATTGTCAAACCCAAAGTTACCTCTGCTAAAGTAACCGTGGTTATAGTTGAAAGCAACTTGCAAGTTGCGTCCGGGGGTAAAAGTCAACTGCCCCATCGCCGCGTAGTCGCCGTTGAACAAGCCCGCGCCCTGGGAGGGATTGGCTGCACTTGATGCCAAGTAGCCGAAGGACAGAGAAGTCGGGCCGAACACGCCGCCCAGCAAGCCCCTGCCGCCGAAGGCATAGTCAAAGCCGATCCCGGCGCCACCGCCCAAGCGATAAATTGGGTTCCGCTGTCCAAAGGCGCTCAGTGCTCCGTTGCCACCGTCAAAGTCTTCAAAGTAAGGGTTGACAGTCTGCATAATGTCATCCCACACAACAGCGTTGGCTGCAAGGGTTACGTTTAGTCGCTGACCGACGGGGAACTTGTAAAGCAAGGTGTCGAGGGCAAAAACGTTGTTGGTGTTGCCGACTATATTCCAAGTTTGAGTACCTTCACTGGTAGCCCCAAGGTTAAAGTTGCGACCGTTGCCGACTTGAAGCCTGGTCAGCAGCAAGTCTCTACCGGTGAAGCTCGTATTTAAATTGAGACGCACCCGCTGTTGGAAGACAGCTTCGTTATTGTTGCTGCCGATTCTTTCGCCGTCTCTGCCAAAAACGCTAATGTCGCCGCCAAAGTCGTCGCTGAGGGCAAAAATTGCTTCCCCAGTCAGCTTGGTAGTGGTGGAGAATTGGTTGGCTTCGAGTTCAGATGTCCGAGCTTCCAAAGCATCTACTCGACCGCGCAGGGTTGCCAGTTCCGCTGCAAATTCTTCTTGGAGCCGTTGGAGGGCTGCCAAGTCTTCTTTGGTGGCTAAGTTGCCGCCTGGTTTAATTAACTCGCTAATCTTGTCTAAGCAAGCATTTAAACCGGCGGCAAATTCGTACCGGGTCATTGCCCGGTTGCCGCGGAATGTGCCGTCTGGATATCCGGCAATACAGCCGTAGCGCTCGACTAGGGATTGCAGTGCTTGGAATGCCCAGTCTGTGGGCCGCACGTCGGAAAGTTGAGATACTGAGGTAACTTGACCTTGAGTTTCGCCGCCGGCAGCACCTTCGCTGCTGTACTGGTTGAGCTGCTCTAATGTGGCGGCTGGGTTTTGCTCTTGTGGTGCGGCAGTTTGAGCTAGAGATTCAGCCGGTTTGGGCAAACTTTGTTCTGCCGACTCTGCCACTGCCGGGGCTGGAGTTTCTAATTGAACTGCACCGATTTGCTCTGGGAGAGCGGTAGCTGCCGGGGCTGGAGTTTCTAATTGAACTGCCGCGGCAGAATTTTCTACTGGTTGAGCGACTGTTGGCTCAACTGCTGCTAAAGATTCACTTGTAGGTTGTGATGCCGCTTCGGGATTTGCCACTGCGGGGGCACTGTTGGCTCCGGCGATCGCACTTTCAGTTGCAGCCGTGCCCGAATCTCCAATCGCTGCTAGGGTTTCGTTGCCCGCCGCAGCTTGGGAACTTTCTTCGACTGGCTCGGAGGCTGCGGTTGTTTCGGAAACAGCAGCTAAAGCATTGAGTTTCGCTGTTGCAGCCGTGCCCGAATCTGCAATCGCTGCTAGGGTTTCGTTGCCCGCCGCAGCTTGGGAACTTTCTTCGACTGGCTCGGAGGCTGCGGTTGTTTCGGAAACAGCAGCTAAAGCATTGAGTTTCGCTTCGGAGGTTTCAGCGGTTTCAGCTTTGGCTGCTGCGGGCTTGAGCGCATCAGCAGCCTGCTGAGCGTCTGCTGCCATCGCGCTCGAAGAAACTACTAGGGTAGCTCCTAAGACTGCTGGGCTGATTAGTAAGTAACTCCACAAAAATTTCGACATATTCACTCTCATCCTCACACCGATTACAGAGAAACTTTTCGAGCCTTCTATGTGGTCAGTAGTTGCTCAACTACCATACTCTAAAAAGAGACCTAAATTTCACTTTTTCTTTTAATTCTTTTGGACTGACTGAGTTTATAGATGTGACTGGTGGCTGCTGAGAGCCTGTTTTTTACCTGTAGTCAACAGCCTCAAAACCTTGCCAGACTTGGGCTGTCGATTGATTTGACTTCTGACACTGTTATAGAGTCCGATCGCCTATTTAGTTTTTAGCACAGTACGCCCGACTCGTCTAGGCTGATTCGACTTTAACATCGAAGCTGTGTCCTAAGACGCTAAAGACTCGGCGGCGATCGAAAAGTTCCAATAAATCGGCGTTGATTTTGTTGTGAGCCGCTTCTTGTCGCAAAATTTTCATCGCCGCCTCTGTTCGCAGAGCTCGCTTGTAGGGGCGATCGCCTGCTGTCAGGGCGTCGTAAATATCGGCGATCGTCATCAATTGCGCTTGAATGGGGATTTCTGACTTTCTCAGACCTCGCGGATAGCCTGTGCCGTCCAGTTTTTCGTGATGTCCGTAGGCGATGCTGGGAACATTTTTTAGATCCTTTGTCCAAGGAATTTGGTTGAGAAACTCGTAAGTGTGAGTTACGTGAGATTCTATTGCCGATCGTTCTTCCGGCGTCAGGGTGCCCCTCGACACCATCAATTGCACGATCTCATCTGGGGTTAGCAGCGGTTTAATTGCCCCGTCTATATCTCTGTAAGTTTGCCGAGAAAGTTCTAGCAGTTGAGCTAGGGGTTCTTCTGCCAAAATGTGAGGCTCGTTTGCCTCGATCAAGACTTCCCAGTATTCTGCCAATCTGGTTTTTGCCTCTGCCAGCGCCGTGTCTAGCTGTTCGATTTCCTGGCATTGAGCGCACTCTGACCCTTCGTCCGGGTGTTTTCGGTAAGCTGAATGCTCTAGCAAGTATTTGTATTTAGACTGGACGCATTCCATTTCCATCGTCCGCTGAGCTAAGCCGAAGCGGTGGCGGATGATTTCTAGCTGTGCGGGGTAGAGCTTTTTCTGCTTGGTCAAAACTGCTTCTGGCACTCCGATTTTGCCAAAATCGTGCAGCAGGGCGGCGTAGCGAATTTCTTGAATCTGGCGGTTGTTAAAGTAAATATTGCGCAGCCATCCGCTGCTGACGGCGTTTACTTCTTCTGACAGGCGTACTGTGAGGGCTGCTACTCGTTCTGAATGGCCGTAGGTACAGGGGTCTCTGGCTTCTATGACTTGCACACTTGCTTTGACGAAGCCCTCGAACAAATGTTCTATGCTTTCTTGGAGTTGATTGCGCTCGATCGAGATTGCTGCTTGAGAAGCGAGCGATCGAATTATCCTTTCTTCCCACTCCGAATACTGCTGCGTCGATTCCCAGGCATTTTCTGCCGTCAGCACCGCATCTGCCTTTGTTTTGCGGTTGATCAGTTGCAGTACGCCTATTGTCTCGCCCTCTCGGTTTTGCATCGGCAGCACCATTACCGAGCAAGTGCGGTAATTAATATCCTTGTCAAAACTGGTATCTAGCTGGTAGGGTACGCCGTTCGGCAAGTCGTAGGCATCCGACAGGTTCAAACTTTGACCTGTAATTGCCACGTATCCCGCCAAGCTTTTGTCTGTCAGCGGCAGAGCAAACTCCTTAAACGACAGTCTGGGTTTAGAACCATTTTGGGCTACTTTGAACAGCAACTTAGATTTCTCGTCGCTGCGATCTACTAAATAAACGCTGCCCGCATCGCTGTAGGTGATTTCCCGGCTTTTGGATAAAATTAAGTTTAACAAGCCACCCAAATCTTGGGCGCTCGACAGAGCCGCGCCAATATCTAAAAGCTTTTCTATCAGATCGGTTTTTTCTGCGGCAGACTCGTTCTTGAACTCTGGCTTTTCAAATACGATCATGGTCGGAGGATGGCGAATAGCCTTTTATACATGGAACGTTTGGCCTCTCGACTTTTTCACACCCGATTTTAACCCCAAGTCGATTTTTTATTTGCGAGCTTTCCGCGATCGGGGACTGTGCTAGATGCCGGACTCTTGTTGGGTCAACTGGCACTCTTTTAATCTAGCGCAGAAATCTCTTGGGCTAGCGCAAAGTCTTTCTCAGTTAAGCCTCCGGCATCGTGGGTTATCAAGTTAACTGTAACTTTGTTGTAGGAGATTTCTATGTCGGGGTGATGTCCTGCGGCTTCTGAGGGGGCGACCAACTTATTTACAAAGGCGATCGCTTCGATAAAATTTTTAAATAAACGGGTACACCGCAGTTGTTTACCTTCAACCGTCCACCCTGACAATTGACTGGCGCGCTCTTGAATTTCAGTATTGTTAATTAGCTCAGCCATAGTTTTTTCTTTGGGATTAGCAATGGCAGATTAACTGGCCACGTGTAGAAACCCTGACCAAAAACTATCCGCTCTCACCAATAGGGTTTAGTCTCAAGTTTTAATACTCAAGATTTAACACTATTTGAGGTGAGAGCGGTCTAGCGGGTCTTCAGATTAGAACCTGACTGCCGGGAGAATCCCTAGCTCAGCCTGGTTCCCCGTGGAAGTCGTTTCCCGTTGGAGACGACGGCTGACTGCTAGTGAGCGGCCCCGGCGCACAGCCGGTAGTTTCCAATCTGATGACCCATGCGTTTACTACTTTCTATCATGGGCATCACCTCCAGTTTAGCTAAATGGCTTAATATTAGAACGCACATCACCTAAATACAAGATTTAAGGTGATGATTTGTGCGCTAGCCATTGCCAGCGTTACCAGAAGAACTTGCGTTCTGAGTATCATTCCAGCAGTCACAATTATTAGAATAACACAAGGAATTAGAAGTGGGGGGATGCAAATTGAGATTTTTGCAAGATGAGGGCAAATTGCTGCTGCAAGGTTTTAGATCGATCTCTACAGCAGCACGGGCGAGATCGGTTTGCGCCCGTCGGGCCGATATTTTCTTCAGAATCCGCGCTGTGCGGCTATCAGGTGCATGGCAGCTTTGGCTGCGTGTTCGGCAGCTCGATTTCTTGCCAGATAGGAGACATCACCAGATGTAGAGACGAGAGTAGCTCCTCCCACCATGTTTTTAGCGCGATCGATCAATTGAGAAGCCGTAGCATCGGTCGATCGGTAATAAGTCAGTTCAGCTTCGGCTCTGGCGATGCGCTCTCTGGCTTTGTCTGGAGCTTCTACATAATTGCCTCTGCCAGGTTTTTTTGGCCCGCGACGGTCAACGGCGTAGCCAAGCTCAGTTCGATCGAGAGTATTGGCGGCTGCGTACAAAGCCGATGCAGCTTTGGCTTTTTCAGAAGCCGAGAAATATCGACCGCCACTGTAGGCAGATTCAGCGTCTGAGAGAATTCGCCCTGCTGTGCTGACAAATTCAGATGCTTCTGAGGAAGAAACTCTGCCCGAGATGGATGCCATTTCGTAAGCATCTCTGCGAGCTTTAGCGATGTCGCGTGCAGCTTTTTCAACTAAACGAGAGTCGCGCAATCCTCCGGGCGACGGCGGAGCAACTGAACTGGGGACACGACGCAAGGGTATGTCGCCCGGAGGTGGAGGCGGAGCAAATGTACCGGGAGCTTGAGGCACGGGTATGTTGGTGGCAGGGGATGCCGATTGAGCCAACAGGGTGGCTTCTGGAATAACTAGCGGTGTGGAAATGGCTAAAACAGCCGCGATCGCTAATCTTTTCATGTTTTTATGGTTTGTGAGGAGTTTTTGTGCAACTGGGAAGTTTAATTTTTTAGAATTGTAAAGTTAAACTCCTTAGTTCGTTGCCTAACTGGAGATAGAGATCGCGATCTAGCCACAGGTAGAGTTTATTTTGTACAAAATAAACTTTTTTTATAGCACTACTTCGATCGAATCCTTGAAACAAAAAGCTCCCGCCGATCGATCGGCAGGAGCTTTTTAACCATTAAGGGTAAAGCCTAAATTGCTTTATCTTACCCTTTAAAATGTTGCAATTTTTGAGCTTTGGCGATGCTTACAGAGCGTTACCGCGAGGCAGAACTTCTTCAGGGAAGATGAAGTTTTCGTGAGGTTGGTCGGTAGGAGCCATCCAAGCACG
>NZ_JAUBWA010000168.1:0-11376 GCF_036702825.1 Microcoleus sp. A003_D6
ATGTTTCGTATGTAATCAATAATTACTCTCCAATATACCATATTCTGTTAACATAAAATTTAGATGCGTTCGCCCTGGTATCGCACTCCTGGGGATTTGCGGGAGGGGTATCCGAAGTTTTATTGGAATGTGGTTTATCGGTATGTCAAGGATGCGATCGGCTATTTGGAACTGACGCAGCAGGGGAAACAAGTTGTTGCTAATTTGAACGCGAATGTGTTCCGGGTGGAGCATTCTCAGGTGGAAGTTGAGGAGGTGGCTGTAGTTCCAATACGGTTCATATAAGGCAGATCCCCCCTAGCCCCCCTTAAAAAGGGGGGGACAAGAATCTTCTCAAAGTCCCCCTTCTTAAGGGGGATTTAGGGGGATCTCCGGGCAATAAACAGCGCTAACTGAACCGTATTGCAATAAAATGTGTAATCCCTGATAAAATTCAGCAATCCTGTTGATATTGCAGCGCTAAATCTTCGATGAGTTCAACCATTGCGCGAACCATAGGCATTTTAGTGAGAATTTCGATCCAATACCACTGTCCGTTAGGATTGAGTTCGATAAAATAAATCGTATCGTCATCATCGCGAATGATGTCGAATGCACCAAAATTTAAGCCAAACTCGTCAAGCATTTGATGGAGTTTGTTGAGGTAATCCATTGGTAGCTTGTCGGGAACGTGAACGAGTTTGTCTGGTTCGGTGACGCGCCAATCTAAAGTCACGTCTGCATCGTTGGTATGTTCGGCATCAATGCGGCAAACAAAATGATGCTTGCCGATTAATGTAACGCGATATTCTGCTTTCTTTTGAATGCGTTTTTGAATGAAAACAGGTGCTAATCGAATACTCTCTCGAAATTCCTCAAGTGTTTCGACATCAATGGGGCGAGTATAGCAAGCGTACTGCTTTTCATCATGTAAAAAACCAGAGTAGCGCATCGGTTTGACAATGCACTTTCCCTGTTCTGTTACAAAGTTGCAAGCAGCATCGTAGGAATTTGTGACGAGTGTTGGAGGGATAGTAATTCCCAGTTTTTGAGCAATGGGGATTTGGTTGATGCGATGGGATGGCAATCTAATCTTGTAATAGTTATTGACCCACCTCGCTTTAGGATATAAACCTGACAGAGAGTACATCAAAGATTCTGTCTCTTCTTGACAATACTTGATTGCCCAAGCATCATCAACTTCTGGAAAAACTTTATAGTCGTCAGGTTTGCGCCACCAAATTACGCCGATTTCTTGAACTTCTTTCAAGGAGTCTTCAAAAAAAAAAAACTTTGACTGGGATTGCCAGAAGCTTGCCAAGAGTAAACGTATTTGCTTGTTTGAATAAAATTTTCTGAATTCAATCTAATTGCTAGAATATTTGATTTTTCCAATTCCTTGATAACAACATCCGCATGAATATCTGTCTCAGAAGTCACGATTAAAAGGTCAGTCATAACTAAATTAATTGCAGTAATGTTGACAATGAAAGACCTGTCATGTAAAAATTTATACAGGTCTTTCAAAAAATGAGACTGTAAGCAAAAGACGACCTTAGCCAGAGCAAATTCTAGTCGTCTTCTTGCGTGTCGTCATCATCAGGTCCACTCCTCTTAAAAGTGGAGGCACTAATAGTACACGAGGAGTAGCTCATGGAGGAGATGTTGGAAGTCTGGGTGCTGGGATCGTAGCTAGCTTGTTCTAGGGAGATGCTGTACTTGGGCAAGATGCTCAGGTGCATCATCAAAGGATTTGCTTTTTTGTCGAGAGCGAGTTGGGTAGTCGTCATAAGTTAGTTTCTTTGAGCGATGGTTCTACATTCACAATGCTACAGTTTGCAAATTAATTTGTATAGTCGAAAAAGGTCGGATAAAGTCGTATAATATAAAAAGTTTTGATAAAGCTTTAATCGTTTTTGTATTCAAGGCGAAAATAGTCGGATCTAGACGGTTTTAGTTCATCGCTCGGATATTGGGAGGAGGGGCGGGTGAACGTTAAGGAAGCACTGGCTTTTGCAGATGAAGTGGTCTTTGCGAAAACGGGCAAGCATTTAGATGATATGCAAGTTGGCGTGATTGAGGGCGTTTTGAAGCGGCAAAAGTACGGCGATATTGCCCGATCGCTGAATTGTACTGAGGGTTATGCTAAAGATGTGGGCTACGAGCTATGGGAGTTGTTCTCTGATGCTTTCGGAGAAGAGGTTAATAAGTTAAATTTGCGATCGGCACTGATTCGGAAGTCGAGGATTAGCAACGTTACTGGCAGCGTCATTAGTGGCAATCATGTTGCTCGCGGTCATGTAATCGGATCTCTGAATGTCTGCACATCACAGGAAGAGTCGCCTGAGTTTTTGCGGGGAAAGCAGCGGGCGAAAATTGAGGCGATCGATCGCTTGCAAGCAGTAGGTTTGAGCGATGAGCAAATCGCGCAATGTTTGGATATAACGCTAGAAGAGATTCGACAAGTCGATTTGACAGAATAGAATATAGAGCAAGCGCTAATGGCTGAGGTAATCCCCGGCTCAAGCTAGGATAGAGCATCCGATATCCAGTTTTGGCAACTCGCCAACCCCGGAGAGTTGCGGAACAAACGATATAGCTCCTAATCCCAAATCGCCCAACCCATTTCCCACTGGGTTAAAATAATAGGTAAATCAGTTTAACATAGATTAACCATGAGATTCATTAACCCCAAAACCGATTTTGCCTTCAAAAAAATATTCGGCTCTAATCAAAGCAAACCAATCTTAATCAGCTTTCTCAATGCAATGATTTATGATGGCAATCCCACCATCACCGACTTAGAAATTATCGACCCGTATTTAGCATCGAGAGTACAGTATCTCAAAGACTCTTACCTGGATGTCAAAGCCAGACTTGCAGGAGGCGCAACTGTAATTATCGAGATGCAAGTTTTAAATGTACAATCTTTTGCGAAACGGGTGGTTTACAATACTGCGAAAACTTACTCTACTCAACTGATTCGCGGTGAAGGTTACTTTAAGTTAAAACCTGTAATTGCTTTGACAATTACTGATTTTGAAATGTTTGATAATGACGAAGAAGTAATTTCTCACTTTGTGTTCAAGGAGAAAAAGCGTTTATTTGATTATGTCGATCCAGAGATAGAACTCATTTTTATCGAGTTGCCGAAATTCAACAAACAATTGGATGAGCTAGAAACTTTGACTGACAAGTGGGTTTATTTTATGAAAAATGCCCCCAGTTTGGAAGTAGTACCGTCAACAATGGAAACAGTCTCGGAAATACAACAAGCTTTTGCGATTGCTAATGAAACTAACTTGAATCCAGAGGAGTTGGCAGATTTAGAAGCACGCGAAAGGTATATTCTGGATCAGCAGGGAATCTTGCGAAAGGGAATTGAAGAAGGACTCGCACAAGGGCGAGAACAAGGGCGAGAAGAAGGCAGAGAAGAAGGCAGAGAAGAAGGCAGAGAAGAAGGCAGAGAAGAAGGACTCGCGCTAGGAATGAGAGAAAAAGCTCTAGAAATTGCTAGGCAACTTCTCAATGTTCTAGACAATCAAACTATTAGTCAAACTACTGGTTTGAGTGTTGAAGATATCGAAAATTTGCGGGAGGAATGACAGGAAGGGAAAAAGTACGATCGCACTCACGAATCATCTTATTTGCGATCGCACATAATATGATAAAATTGGTTTGTAATGAGGACGACCGTCCTCATCAAACTCGCTCGCACTGAAGTCCTAACTACAACCTTATAGACGACTCCACCATCTGTCTAAAGGAAGATTTCATTAAACGAGTAAATTCCGTATGATGCTCTAAAAGTCAGTCCGAAGGGAAAGCTATCTCCGACTCTAGCTCCGAATAACTGACCAATCTTACAATAAAAAAAAATACATCTCATGACACCTGTCACTCCCAATCAAACTTCCTCTCAATACGAAGTTAGCGAACCAGAAGAAAAAATTGAGTCTCTGGTAGAAGAAGTTAAGCCTGAAAGCGAACTCGATTTAGAATTCCTCTACACCAGAGATATTGAATTTCGCCAAGAAACAATTTATTTCATTGTAGTCGATCGCTTTTACGACGGCGACCCCGCAAATAACGAAGGCCCAAACCCAGAACTTTACGATCCAGAAGGCAAAGATTGGGGCAAATATTGGGGCGGCGACTTGCAGGGAGTTATCGACAAACTCGACTACTTAAAAGATATGGGTGTTACCGCAGTTTGGCTGACTCCACTGTTCGAGCAAGTAGAAGCATTATTTGTCGAACAAGCTGCAATTCACGGCTACTGGACTAAAGATTTCAAGCGACTAAATCCCCGTTTTATTGCCAAAGGCGACAATCCTTCTGTCAACCAAACACAAGAAACCAAAGATACCGTATTTGACAAATTAGTATACGAGTTGCACCAGCGAAACATGAAACTGGTGCTCGATATTGTCTGCAATCACAGCAACCCAGATTTTAGCGGCAAAAAAGGGGAACTCTACGACGACGGCGTAAAAATAGCTGACTTTAACGACGATGAAGATGACTGGTATCACCACTACGGCGAAGTCACAAACTGGGAAGATGAATGGCAAGTCCAAAACTGCGAACTGTCGGGTTTAGCAACTTTCAACGAAAACAATATTGCCTACCGCAATTACATTAAGTCAGCAATTAAACAATGGCTAGACAGAGGTGTTGATGCTTTGCGGGTTGATACAGTCAAGCATATGCCTATTTGGTTTTGGCAGGAATTTAATGCTGACATTTTAACACACAGACCTGATGTTTTCATTTTTGGCGAGTGGATTTACAGCGATCCTAGAAACGATCGTTCTGTGGAATTTGTCAACGAGTCGGGGATGACTATTTTAGATTTTGGTCTGTGCGTGGCAATTCGAGAAGTATTGGGAAAAGGTGCGGAAGCGGGATTTAAGTTAGTCCAAGATGTACTGAATTTGGATCACCGCTACTACGGGGCGACGGAGTTGATTACTTTTATTGACAACCACGATATGCCGAGGTTTCAGTCGTTGAATCCCGATCGGCAAATGCTCTCTTTGGCGATATGTTTAATGATGACGACTCGCGGCATTCCCTGCATTTATTACGGCACCGAACAGTATCTGCACGATGATACTGAAGGGGGAAATGACCCTTACAACCGCCCGATGATGGAAAAGTGGGATACTGATTCGCCGATTTACCGAGATGTGCGGTTGCTGTCTGGATTGCGGCGGCTGAATCCAGCTATTTCGATGGGTAGTCAGTGGCAAAAATATCTAACTGCTGATGTTTATTGTTACGTGCGCCGCTATCGCGATTCTGTGGTGTTTGTAGCGATGAATCGCGGCAATGCTGTTACAATTGAAGAGGTTGATACTGAGCTGCCTGATGGAGAGCATACGGAGGTTTTATCGCGCCGCAAGTTTGAAGTTAAAGACGGGATGCTGTACAACTTAGAGTTGGGTGCGCGAGAAGTAATGATTTTTAGCCGCGTCGGAGAGCGAGTTAAGGCGAAAACTATTGTGCGGGCGCAGCTTAACAGCGTAAAAACTCAGCCTGGGGAAAGAATTGTGGTGATTGGAGATTGTCCTGAATTGGGGAATTGGGATATTAGTAAGGGTTACCCGTTGGAGTATATCAATACTAATACTTGGTTTGGGGAAATTCCTTTTAATGAAAGTGCGGGGAAGTTGATTTCTTATAAGTATGCGCTGCTACGGGAAGGACTGTCGCCACTGCGAGAAAATCTGGTTTGTCGCCGCTGGGTTTTAGTTTCGGAAGGGACTGTGAAATGGCGGGATAAGTGGGCGAGTGGACGCGAGTCGTGATTTTTAATCAACAGACTTTCCGGCCTGTTTTACCAGTTTTTAATGAACAGGCAAGATGCCTGTTCCACAACCAAGTTTCTGTTTTGTGGAACGCGCATCCTGCCCGTTGCTGATATTACGAGTTTAAAGCGATCGCAGCTTCTGGGCCAAAACATCGACATAAGGTTCGCTGCTGTGCTGGTTCACAACCATTTCGTAGCCACGCTGCGCTTGAGATTCAGCTTCTTGATGATTTTTTAGCAAATGGACGATCGCCTCGCGCAAACCTGCTGCATCTCCCACATCTACCACTTTGGCAATATCCGGGGCCGCTAAATAATCGACCATACCTTGAGTCCGAGTAATGACAACGGGCCGCTTGCAAGCCATTGCTTCCAGCAAACCCTGCACTCCAGCAGCATATTTATTGTCCGCCAAACAAACTGCAATTACGTCTGCATCGCGGTAAAGCTGCACTAAATCCGGCCATTCGTAGAACTTGCGGGACATATTTTCTGGCATAGTATCGGGGAAAGCTTGCGATAAAGCTTTGGCATCTTTAGAAAAACCGCTAATTTTTACGTCAACATCTAAGTCAGCAGTTGCTGCTGCTAAAAGTCGGTAGTCGCGCTTTTCTAATCCGACGCTAACAACCGTTTGCCGCTTTTTCTCGGCAGAAACGGGGCCGGGTGTGAAAAACTGAGTGTCTGTCTGGTCTAGATGCACTAAAATCTGGGATTCAGGTAAAGCTAAATAACTGCGGAGGAAGTCAGTTTGAGGGCTGGCGCAAGCCATGAACACGTCAATTTTGTCAGCTAAACCGAATAGTTTCAGGGCGGCGCGGCCGCGCAGCCGATCGATATTGTGGAAATGTACAACAATTTTCGGGCGATCGGACGATTGACCGCACACCGCCGCGACTGGAATGCCAATGTCCTCGCCGGTACAAAATATCACGTCGTCGCTGCTGACTTGCTCGGACAATTTGCGCGCGGCGGCCCAATGTTCGGGTTTAGAAGAAATTTTCGATCGCAGCTTGTCACTCAACGATATCGCTTCGCCATCCGGGGCGTGGACGGTGGCATTTAAGCGGTCTCTGAGGGCTCGCAGGACGTGGCGGGGGCATTTGCCGAGTTTTGCATCGCGGTCAATTTCATCTAGGTCTATTTTGCGACCTAATGCCAAATGGTATTTCAAAGTATTCTCCTTATATTTATTATGGTGCTGGCACAAATTATCTAACCTCAGAAGATTCTATCCTCTGCTGTTGAAAGTGCTAGTGCGATCCGTCAGTCAATTTTAGATTTTAGATTTTAGATTTTAGATTTTAGATTTTAGATAAATCTGGGGGGTTCTCCCTAATGTGTGAATTTTTTTGAGTTCCACCAGTCCTCTCTGGGGCTTGTATCGCGACGGTGCTGATGTTTAGGAAACCGGGTCGATCGACACCCGCGCGCAAATCCTGTACGAATCAAAAACAGTGACAGGGGCCGATCGATTCCAAGGACTTAAGCTTTTATGCTGAAGTTAGCTAAAAAATTTATGTTTAACCTCATGTATATTTCTCCAGAGCAAGACCAAAAAATTCGCTACACCCTGCGCGAGTGCGGTCAAGAAGCTTACAAGCTAGCAGCCGAACCTTTTGAAGTTTGCGAGAAAGGGCCCAACGACTACGTGACGAGTATCGATCGATACCTAGACCGACAACTATCGGCAGCATTTAGCGCTTTGTTTCCTGAAGACGGCAGGATTACCGAGGAAAATGCCGCCTCCAGAGCAGCTTACCGCGCCAATTACCAGCGCCTCTGGTGCATCGATCCCCTCGACGGGACTGAAGAATTTATTCGGGGAAAACTGCACTACGCTTCGATGGTGGGGCTGCTGCTTGAGGAGGAACCGGTGGCAGGCTGGCTCTACGCCCCGGCTTTTGACCAAATGTATTTTGGCGGCAAAGATTGGGGATTGTTCCAAACTGTCGGAACCCAAGCGCCGCAGCCGATCGCCCTGTGCAAACCCCCGGCCCCGACAGCGGAAAATTGTAAAATTATTCTCGGAGACAAAGACCAGAAAAACTACGCCCGGGCGATCGCCCAAAGCATTCCCGGAGCCGAATTTTACTCGCTGGGCAGCTTTGGCTTAAAAGTGATGGAAGTTATCTTCGGTAGAGCTGGTTTGTACCTGTATCTCAACGGCAGAGTTAAAGTGTGGGATACCGCCGGCCCTCTGGCACTAGCAAAAGCAGCCGGATTGGTGTGTTGCGATTTGCAAGGTCAACCGCTGAGGTGGACGGCAGATGCGATCGAGCCGGAGACTCTGGCCCACACCCAGTCAATCGCGATCGGCTGGCCGGAATACATAGAACCTCTGTTAGGTAAAGTTCAACAAGCAGTGGCAGGCTTGTAAACCCGTTTAAGATTAAAGAATCTGCCAATTTTACGTGAACCGGGCCTCTGCACCCTTATCATCAATTAAAGGAGTTTAGTCCTGTCGATTGATTTGCTGAATTTTACGGTGATTATCCGCACAATAGAAATAATCGCGCTTGGTTATCACGTTTTGGTAAAATCAAAGAGATCGGTATTGCACCGTGTCTGGTTCGTTTGAGTGGTGATATATCGACCACTCAATTAAGACAAACCAGCGTCAAAACCAAGACGTGAAAATAGGTGTTTAAAGCGTTATAGGCTATTGCCTATAACTTTGAGGGATTCCTCCTTTACCGCTTGCGGCAAAGCTATCGTTACACATTCATCATTGCTCAGCAGTGTTGAGATGTGTGAGCGCGTAAATGAATCAGTTTCTACCCATTTTTTTGATGAAGACAGAAGCTTTCAGTGAGCTATTCCCTCTATTTAAGGGTGCTAACCCAGAAACATTGGGAGGGCTGCTATCAAATGCCGTCAAGCATGAGTATCCCCCGGGCCGAGCTGTGGTGATGGAGGATTCTTGGGGCAACGCGATTTACTTTGTCGTGTCTGGCTGGGTAAAAGTCCGGCGCTTGTCAAACGATCGAGCTGTATCAATGGCTATTTTAGGACGGGGTGCCTTCTTCGGCGAAATGGCCATTCTGGACGAATCTCCGCGATCGAATGACGTACTTGCTCTATCGCCCGTGCGACTTCTCAGCGTCACAGCTCAGCGATTTATCCAAACCCTGTTTAAAGACCCGCAATTGCACCACCGGATGCTGCAACTGATGGTGCGGCGACTCCGCCAAACCAATCTCCGCTATCAACTCCGCAACCGCCAGCCCGCGGTTAAACTAGCAAATACTTTAGTCGAGCTGGCAGAAAACTACGGTCAGAAAACTGCTGAGGGCAAAGATATCTTCAATATCCCTTATGAAGACTTAGCTGATGTCACAGATATCACCCTAGATGAAACCAGCAAAATTATGGAAAAACTCGATAGTAAAGGTTGGATCAATATCGATCCCGACCGCCAAACTATCCATTTGATCAACCTCAAGCACTTGATTAATTTGGCAAGTCAATGACTGATGTTACTTGTTTGGATTCCTCGTCCGCTGCCGGCAACAGTCAGGGGCAACTAACAGCACCGAAAATTCAATATTCGGTGGCGATGCCCAATCCTGAATCCCACCTCTTTGAAGTAACTTTGCGCGTGCAAGGTTGGTCGGAGCCGGTTCTGGATTTAAAAATGCCTGTCTGGACTCCCGGTTCTTACTTGGTTCGAGAGTACGCCCGCCACCTGCAAGATTTTAGCTCCCAGGCGGGCGATTCCCTACGGGATAGCTACGCCGCGCGAGCTTTACCTTGGTGCAAGAAAAGCAAAAATCACTGGCAAATCGAAACTAATTCGGTGTCAGATATCACGGTTTTCTACCGCATTTTTGCCAACGAACTGACAGTGCGAACCAATCATTTAGACTCGACTCACGGTTATTTCAATCCGGCAGCTTTGTGCTTTTTCTTGCCAGGTTTTGAGCGCAACTGCTACACCGTGACTGTTGTTCCACCGCAGCCCCAATGGCGCACCGTTACTACTTTGCCGCCTGTTTCCGGCCAAAATCTTACTTTCGCTGCTGCGGATTTTGACACTCTGGTAGACAGTCCTTTTGAGATTGGCTGTCACGAAGTGTACGAGTTTGAAGTGATGGGAAAACCCCACCAGCTAGTTGTTTGGGGGAAAGGCAATTTAGAACCCGATCGCACAATTCGAGACATCCAAAAAGTGATCGAAGTCGAGGCAAAAATGTTCGGGGGTTTGCCTTACGAACGCTATGTGTTTTTCCTGCATTTGTCCGCCTCTGGTTTTGGCGGTTTGGAACACAAGGAGAGTTGCACTCTCAACTATCCGCGTTTTGGTTTTCGGGCTAAAGAAAAGTACGAACGCTTTATTCAGTTGGTAGCTCACGAGTTTTTTCACCTGTGGAATGTCAAGCGCATTCGACCGAAAGCTCTCGAAGTATTTGACTACGAAAAAGAGAATTATACTCCTTCTTTATGGTTCTCTGAAGGCACTACCAGTTATTACGATTTGGTGATTCCTTTTCGAGCGGGTCTCTACAGCGTGAAAGGTTTTTTCCAAGGTATGGCTAAGGAAATTACTCGCTTGCAGACGACTGCGGGGCGGAATGTGCAGCCTGTCAGCGAGTCGAGCTGGGATGCTTGGATTAAACTTTATCGCCGGGATGCTAATAGCGATAATTCGCAGATTTCCTATTATTTGAAAGGGGAAGTTGTTTCGTTTTTGCTCGATTTGTTGATTCGAGCCAGACACGGCAACGAGCGATCGCTCGACGATGTGATGCGTTTGATGTGGCAGCAGTTTGGTAATGCTAATTCGGCTGAAAATGGCGATTTTGAACTGAAGTCGGAAACAGACGGCAAGGCGGCGCATTTGACATCAAACGGAGAGTTAAATTCTCATTCGCTGCCCTCCGAAATAGGCTTTACTCCCGAAGAGTTGCAAAGTGCGATCGAGTCCGTCGCCGGCATCGATTTGAGCGACTTTTTCGCCCGCTATATTGACGGCACAGAAGAGTTGCCTTACAACAAATATCTCGAACCTTTCGGGCTGCAAATTTGGGTAGATGAAACTGACCGAACGCCTCGCATCGGTTGGACGTTGGGAACGGAAAACGGGCGGGAAACGGTTAAATTTGTCGAAGTAGGATCTCCGGCACAATTGGCGGGAATTGACGCTGGGGACGAGTTGCTGGCGATCGCAGGTTTTCGGGTAAATGCAGAACAAGCGGGCGAGAGACTAAAAGATTATCAGCCGGGGGACACGGTAGATGTGACAGTGTTTCACCAAGACGAACTGCGGACTTGTCGCGTTACTCTCGCCCCGCCGCGACCTGGCCGTTACTCGATCGTGCCGGTGGAACAGCCCACCGCTATTCAGAAACAAAACTTTACTGGATGGCTGGGAGTTCCTCTATCAAAATTGTGACATAATTGACATCCACCCCGCCCTGAAGTGCGGGGATTCCCAATCATCGCTAATTGGGTTTCTGCTTCATAGCACCAGCCTTCCGAGATTTACTCTCTTCGGGTCTTACAGTTGCTCCACAGACTGAAACGGCTAGCCCAGCCGCCAAAATGTTCTTTGCAGCATTGATATCGCGATCGTGGTTTGT
>NZ_JAUBWA010000169.1:0-11242 GCF_036702825.1 Microcoleus sp. A003_D6
AGAAAAATTATCAAATTCATTCAAATATCATAAAATTAACAATATTCAATATCAAAAAACAGCCGAATATGAGCAATCAGGTAGACCCAGTAAATTGGCAATGCCCACTCAAATTAATTATCGAGTAACAGGTGAATTAGAGACTAAATTAGAAGTGATTGAAGCTGAAAAGACTAGAGCAGGCAGATTTATTTTAGCAACAAATATTATTGATAAAAATGAATTGAGTAATGACGACGTACTCAAAGAATACAAAGCGCAACAATCTCCAGAAAGAGGATTTAGATTCCTGAAAGATCCGTTGTTTTTTACTTCTAGTGTCTTCGTAAAAAATCCTCAGAGAGTAGAAGCAATTGCCATGATAATGGGACTGTGTTTGTTGGTCTATAGCCTAGCACAAAGAAAGCTAAGACAAGAATTAGAATCTTCAGGAATTTCGGTCAAGAATCAGGTAAAAAATTAACAAATAAACCGACTATGCGCTGGATATTTCAAGTATTTCAGGCAGTACATTTGATAAGGGTAAATGGACAAAAGTAAGTGAGCAATTTAACGGTAGAACATCAAAAGATTCTCGATTGTTTAGGTACAATCTGTCGTCAATATTATCTGATTATTTAATCAGGAGGATTTGACCGATTCAAATTAAAATACTCGATCAAAATAAATTGTTAGCCAATATAATTATTATATTGGTAGAAAAACCGATGGATTTATGGGAGTGTATTGTCAGATAACTTGAGCAAGTTATTGTCATGGAAAAAAGCCGGGATTCAACTTGAGATATTGTCTACTAATTTTCACAAAAAGTAGAAACTAAAGTTAAAAAAGTTAGACTAAAAAAGTTGGATAGCTGGGATTTTTCAAAAATACCAGTAAAATGAATCACATCTGCGGAATGTGGGTTGGAATGCCTGCGACTACCAATATCGGTGGCGGTAGCAAGTTCACCCTTACCGACTCTTTGGACTTGCAAGGTGCAAAGGTGATTGTCATAGTCCCTGACCGAGACAAAAAGGGAATTGAACACGCCGACAAACTGGCTGAACACTTCCCTGATGCTTTGTGGCTCTATCCCTTCCCAGAAAGCAAAGCTTGGGAAAACTTACCAGAGAACGGCGGGCTTGACATCTTTGATTGGATAGAACACGAAAAACTTTCGGCGAGCCAAGTGAAAGCTGCGATCGGAGAGAAGAAAGTTTTCAAGACTTCCCCGCAGGCAGCAGCAAAAGTTTTGACTCATGCCAAGTTTGAAGCCCGCGAACTTTCAGAACTAAAAACTGAAGTCTGCCAACTGCTAGAGGAAAATCTCAAGCGCTCCGACCTGACAATTGCGATCGCAACTCTGTCGCAAAAATACGGGAGGTCAACCCAAGAAATCCGCTCGCTCTATCACGAGCTAGAGCAAGAGCTAGAGCAAGAGCTCGAGCAAGAGTCCGACCTTGCAGACACGAGAATCGGAATTGACCAACTACTTGCCTCTAAATCTGCCAGCGTCAAGCTCTCAGAAATTTTCCCTGAATCTCTGGCCGCTCCTATAGAAGAAGTAGCGCGACGCATGAACCTGAAGCCTGAGTGTTACGCGCTAGCACTGATTTCTGGTGTCTCAAGATTCTTGAAGAATGGCAGCAGCACAATGCTGGTTGAGGAATGGAACAGGTATCGGTGTCGGACTTTTGGCTACTTCGGCGCTCTTATCGCTGAGTCAAGCCAGATGAAGACTCCGGTATTGAACGCCATGATTACAGACCCGCTGGCAGCAATGCGACAAAGGAATCAAGAGAAGTTCAACGCCCAAGAAAAAGCCTACAAAGAGGAGCTTGAACAATGGAAAAACAGCAAGGACGAGAACAAGGGCCCCGCGCCTGATGCCCCTGTAGAGACAATCCCCTACATCACTAAAGGTACATGGGAGGGGATAGCAGGGATGGTAGGTCGGAACCCTAGCCAAGGGATACTCTGGCTGTGTGATGAACTTGCAGGATTCTTTAAATCAGCCAATCAGTACCGCAGCGGCAAGGGAAGCGACAAAGAGGACTTGCTTGAATGCTGGAGCGGTAACCGTGCTGTAGTAGCACGTGCAGCCGGCACTACCGTCAACGTCGGTGCGGTATCCCTTTCTATTTATGGAAACATCCAGCCCAAGGTATTAGAACCCTTTCTGGGAGACGGCAGCGACGATAACGGAACCTTTGCTCGATTTGAATTTGTACAGCAGCCACCAGCCTTAACCCAGATAACTTTAGGTGTGTCAAAGATTGACATCAACCCGATGCTGCAAGCGCTCTACGAAAATGTGGACGCCATCCCGATGATGCAATTCGAGCTAGACGAGGAAGCCCGAAAGTTGTTTGTGGACTATTACAACCACTGTCAGCGACTCCGGCTAAATCATCCCAAGCAAGGGATGCGGGCGATGCTAGGCAAGGCTGCCGAGAAGGTTGGCCGCGTCGCAACCATTTTGCACTGCATCCACGCATCACACTTAGGGGTTGAAGTTTCACGCAAAGTCCCTGCCGAGCAAGTTGCGGCCGCTATCAAGTGGGTTGAATACACGACTCAGCAAGCTTTGAGCATAAATATTGAGGTTTGCAGCCCGGATGCTCTGGAGAGTAATCTCGCAAAAATCATCTCGCTGGCAGAACGCAAAGGGGGTACGGTAACGGCACGAGAGGTCTTACTCAGCTTTAACCCAAAATACCGACCCACTTCGCAAAAAATCCGAGACTGGTTCGGAGAACTGATGACTATGAAGTATGGAGAGGTTACACAAAAAGGGAACAGTATTCTGTTTTCTCTCAACCCAACGTCCACAGTGTCCACAGTCGCCCAAATCTCATACGCAGCAGGCCTTACAGCCGTGGACGCTAGCGTACACACCACGTACACAACGTCCACACTTAACGAACAAAAACACCAAATTCTAGAGGCAACTGTGGACAACTGTGTACGTGGTGTGGACACTAACGTACACACCCTTAAATCCTCTCTAGATATGCCTTTGGATTCAAGTGTGGACAGTGTGGACGTTTTTACACCTCCTCCTGAAACTTCTGAGTCATCAATGATGAGCTGTACTACAGAAGCTGCTAAGCCTGCGACGACCTCTACCAAGAAGCCCCGAACTTTTGAGGTAGGCGATCGGGTAGAAATTACGCAACTATATAGCGACTACCAGGGTCGGAAAGGGGAGATTGGTGATATTGGCTACGGCGCTACGGCGACCGACTACTACATCAAGCTTGAGAATGAGAGGGTAATTGTTGTCATTCCGAGGGACGCTTACACCCCTGCTTATCTGAGAAAACTCTAACCCTGTGGCGGGTAATTTCTAGTTGCCCGCCGATCGACTCACTCTGCAACTCGCATATCTCACCCTGCACCCTGGGTTGATAGCAAAATTGGTCAATTCCCCGGTCAACTTGGCTGCTATTCTGCTGTACGAGTAGGTGGGGAATCGTGCAGCGTGTGTAACCACTTGACAGTTACCTACAAGTTACTTATATTGGTTACAGAAACGTATAGGTAACAGGTAGGTAACTAATGGCAATTCCATCGGTAGTGCAGGGAACGGTAGAGTTTGCGGGAAAGGTATTTGAGCTAGATTCTCCCAGAGGTTCAACGTGGTTAGAGTCTGTAACGTCGTTTAGATTTGAGCCAACCGGAGCAAGCAAGCCCTACACAGTCCGCAAGGAATCGGGAAAGGGAGGGGATTATTGGTACGGTTACAGAAAGGTTGCAGGAAAGTTACACAAGAAGTATGTCGGAAAAAGCTCTGAACTAAGCACCGCAAAGCTTGAGGAGATTGCAGAAGCGCTAAACGTGCCACCAGAACCACGGTTACAGAAAATTACTCAATCGGTTACAGACTCGGTTGCTCAGTCAGTTACCGACACGGTTGCAGATGATAGGCTGACAGCTCTAGAATTACAAGTGCAAGCGCTGCAACAATCTCTAGAAGCTTTGCGGGGTGAACTGCCGGGAAAGTCCGACGCGGGTGATTCTCCCGAGTTACCCATAGTTACAGACACTGAGTTACAGACTAGGCTAGGTAACTTAGAAACAGGGAATGCAGAGTTACGCCGCCAACTAGAGAATTCCGATCACCTGATACGGACGCTTAAGACCGACGTGCAGAAATTGCGATCGCAACTTGCCACAGCCGAACAAAACGCCTCAGAGTGGCAAGAGGAAAATTCAGACTTACTAGCGCAATTGAAAACTCAACGTGAGGAAATCGAATTCTTAGAGGGTGTAAACGAGGGACTCAATGACCAAGTACACGGCGAGCACGGTTTGTACTCTGAAATCCAAAATCTAGAATCTCAACTTGCCAGCCGACCGGAACAGATTGCAGCACCGATCGCGATCGAACTCCCAGAAGCGGCCGACCTGCTCAACCAGTTGAAAGGGCGGCGTAAAAAGTCGAGGGCCGACTTGGCTGACATCAACGCTATTCTAAGGCTTTTAGCAGCAGAGAACGGCTCAAACCCAGTCTAGGTATGGATTGTATTCATTCTGTATTCAAACGAGGCAAATTGTATCCAATTTGTATTCAATTTCTAGTCAATCCAATCCCTGGACAAGCGAGAAAATGGGCAATAAAAAACCTCAAACCGTTGATTTCTCGTGAGTTTGAGGTTTTAACTGTAGTAAGCGGGCAGCGGGAATCGAACCCGCATAGTTAGCTTGGAAGGCTAAAGTTTTACCACTAAACTATGCCCGCACACAGAAACTAAACATACCACAGGTCTCTGGGGATTGCAATAGGTCTGTGCAAAATTTTTCAATACCCGCCTCCAAGTGGCTGAATCGGGACTTACTCGCCGATCGCCCCCTCGCCACAAAAATCCCCGTCTCCCATGCTGCGTAAGGCTTTACGGATGGAAATAATCGTAAATTTGCTGCGCCAGACGCGGGCCAATCCCAGAAACTTCTGCCAACTGTTCGGGAGTCGCTAAACGCAGATAGTCGATCGACCGAAAATGTGCTAACAATTGTTTTTGTCGGTGGTGTCCCAACCCGGGAATTTCATCAAGGCGCGATCGCTTCATTCTCTCGCTTCTTCGATCCCGGTGAAAACTCACAGCAAACCTGTGCGCCTCATCCCGCACCCGGCGCAATAATTGTACCCCAGGCTGCTCAGAATTAGTTGGCAGCGGCAAAGATTCCCCCGGCAAAAATATCTCCTCTCGCTGCTTTGCCAAACTGACAACGCGCAACTCTTCTAGCAAATTCATCTCCCGCAAAACAGCCACAACTGCTGACAGTTGACCTTTGCCACCATCTATCATAATTAAGTCCGGTTTGTCAGAAATAGTATGAGAAACAGAAGAAAAGCTACTGATTTCTTCCGGTTCTCCTAAATTACTCAATTCATCTTCCTTTCTTCTATCTGTTAAATCCGCTACAAAATCCGTTGCCGAACTTCCTTCTTCCTTCTTATTTCGGAATCGGCGACCGATAACTTCTGCTAAACTAGCAAAATCATCAGAATGACCAGATTTAATTTCAGGATTTTTAATTTTGTAATGACGGTAGTGTTGATTAGCCGGCAAACCGTCAATAAATACGACGCGGGAAGCTACGGCGTCAGAACCTTGGATATGAGAAATATCGTAACCTTCAATGCGGCGAGGAACTTCTGGCAAATCGAGAATTTCTGCTAAATCTTCCATTGCTTGAGAATTGCGATCGCTCAATCTTTGCATTCTCGCCAATTCATACTCAGCGTTGCGTTCCACCATCTCAATCAACTCAGCCTTAGTTTGCCGCTGCGGTGTCAAAATCGTCACTTTTCGCCCCTTGCGGTTGCTCAACCAATCAGCTAATATTTCCCCTTCTGGCAATTCGTACTGCACTGAAATTTCGCTGGGAATTTCTACAGATTCGACATTTTGATAGTGTTCTTCCAACACCCGCTGCAAAATCGCTCCGGCCTCTACCCCCCCTCGTTCCCCCCCTTGCCAAGGGGGGGAGGAAAGAGAAAGTTCAGATAACTCTTCCCCCCCCGATTGTAGGGGCGGTGCCCCCGTGCCCGCCCTGGGTATTTCCGCCATAAATCCCAATCTTCCGACCAATTGACCGGCACGAATCTGGAACAATTGAACGCAAGCGTGCTGGGTGTCGGCTGCAAGTGCGATCGCATCTCTGGAAACCGTATCGTCGGGTAAAGAGACTTTTTGACCCGCACTCAAAGACTGCAAACCCTTAATTTGGTCGCGAAGGCGCGCCGCAGTTTCAAAGTTTAAATCTTCGGCAGCTTGTTCCATTTGCGGCGCTAACAAATCGAGTAATTCCTGAGTTCTTCCCTGGAAAATCATCGCCACTTTTTGGATAATTTTTCGGTATTCCTCCGGCGAAGTTAACCCTTGACAAACGCCAACGCAGCGCCCGATGTCGTAATTCAAGCAAGGACGGTCTTTAAACAGCGGTTGAGGGCGCTGTCGCAGCGGGAAAATCCGCTTAATTAAATGCAGCGTAGTCCGCAGCGCCCCTGTATCGACGTAGGGGCCGTAATAGCGGTCTTTTGCACTACCTGCGCGGCGTTTGCGGGTGATAAAAATGCGCGGGTATTCTTCCGACCAAGTTATGCACAAATAAGGATATTTTTTATCATCTTTGAGGAGGACATTAAAGTAAGGTTGGTGCTGTTTTACGAGGTTTGCTTCTAAGGCTAAAGCTTCCGCTTCTGTGTCTGTGGCGATGAATTCAATTTCGCGCACTTGCTGCACCATCATCGCGATGCGGGGACTGAGATTTTGGCTTTCGCGGAAGTAGGAACGGACGCGGTTTCGGAGTTTTTTGGATTTGCCGATGTAAAGGATGCGATCGCTCTCATCGCGCATTAAATATACACCAGGAACCGCCGGAATTTCTTTGAGGCGACTTTCCAAGCGTTCAGCATCTTTAACCAGTGGCAGTGTTTTTATTGATGGCATATAAAATTGAGATTTTCTGGCTTATATATACCATTGTAACGCTGTTATCCGGGTCGAGGGAATCAATCACAAATCAAAACCGCAGAATTATCATTCTCTACCTTATCTAACGGATGTTTTCTCTTAATAAATTATTCCAGCAAATCAAAGAAAGTTTCAAAAGCATGACTTTCATCGGTTGAATAGAATAGAATAATTTTAGCCCAAGAAGCCGAGGAGTTAAGAGCAAATCTTTTTTGCAACCAAGGCTGAAATTCCGAAAATTCTTCCTCTTCTTCGGTGACGGGGATTGCGAGCAAATCGCGGGCGTTTTGATAGCTACACAAGAAGATAAATAGGTTGCTGATAGAACGGGAACCGATGTACATTCCCTGTTTTTTTTGAATGCGATCGAGTAATTCGTAAAATTTAGTCATCCGATCAAATCCGGCTTAAAAACCCTATTTATTTTTCAGTCTGCGAAGGCGAACTTCGTTCAACTGTCAACTGTCAACCGTCAACTGTCAACTGTCAACTGCTACAATATCTGAGATAAAAACTTGCGAGTGCGTTCTTCTTTCGGATTCTGAAAAAACTCTTCTGGCCCTGCTTCTTCCACTAAAACACCGCCATCCATCAATACAATGCGATCGGCAACTTCGCGCGCAAACCCGACTTCGTGAGTCACCACCACCATTGTAATTCCAGTTTGAGCCAAATTTCGCATTACATCTAAAACTTCCCGCACCATTTCTGGGTCTAATGCTGAGGTCGGTTCGTCAAACAGCATGATTTTAGGCTGCATTGCTAGAGAACGCGCAATAGCGACGCGCTGCTGCTGTCCGCCAGAAAGTTGTCCGGGATATTTTTGTGCTTGTTCCAAAATCCCCACTCTTTCTAACAGTTGCATCGCTACTTCTTCAGCTTTTTTCTTCGGCCAGCGGCGCACCCATATCGGCGCTAGCATGACGTTTTGCAAGACTGATAAGTGGGGAAACAGGTTGAATTGCTGAAATACCATTCCTACTTCCCGGCGAATTGTCTCGATGTTGCGTAAGTCGTGGGAAAGTTCTATGCCGTCGATCGTAATTTTACCTTGTTGGTATTCTTCTAAGGCGTTGAATGTGCGAATAAACGTCGATTTTCCCGATCCCGAGGGGCCCATGACTACGACGACTTCGCCCCGGTCTACGGTCATGCTGACGCCGCGCAGTACGTGAAATTGTCCGTACCATTTGTGGACGTTTTCTGCTACGATTACTGTCTCTGGGAGTGTGGGTTGAGTTGCCATGATTTTTTTTATTTTTTAACCGCTGATGGACACTGATGAACGCTGATAGATATTCATGTTTGCAAATTCTCTAATGACTAATGACTACTGACTAATGACTACTGACTAATGACTACTGACTAATGACTGCGGATTAATGACTTTTTTCTAGACTTCGTTCTATTTTGCGGCTGGCTAATGACATTGAGTAGCAAAATACCCAATAGATGATGCCGACGAATATGTAAACTTCGGCGTACCTGCCGATGTAGGATGGATTTGCTAAAACTGCGCGGGATATTCCGATTAATTCTAACATTCCGAACAGGGAAAGCAGGGAGGTATCCATGAATAATCCGATGAATTGACCGCCGATCGCCGGAATGACCGTTCGCAACGCTTGAGGCAGTACAATTAGAATTGTCAGCAGGGGTGTATTGAGTCCGATCGACCTTGCTGCTTCTATTTGTCCTCTGGGCACGGCCTGCAAGCCACCGCGCACGTTTTCCGCCAAGTATGCCGCACTGAATAAAGTCAGCCCAGCAATCGCTCTAATTACTCTATCCAATTTGGGATATTCTGGCGGCAAGAATAGTTGCAGCATCACTTGACCTAAAAACAAAATGCCAATTAAAGGCAAACCGCGAATAATTTCAATGTATAATGTGGATAACAATCTCACAACTGGCAAAGAACTTTGTCGGCCGAGTGCTAGCAATACTCCCAAAGGAAAGGAAAGCACAATACTAATAACTGCTAAAAACAGCGTCAATACTAAACCGCCCCAATCATTTGTTGACACTTCTGTCAAACCCAAGCCGCCTTTAATTAGCCACAAAATTATTGGGAAGGAAAGAACCCAAATTGCAGGCATCCAACCCATGATTTTTGGGTTAATTTGCCGAACGATGGCATAGCTGGCAGCCACTACAATAATATTTGCTAGCAGGTAAAGGCGAGAGGTTAGGTCGATCGGCAAAATGACCGCACCCACAACCGCAGCGCCGAGTATAATTAGTAAAGGCGGATTCCAAAGACGTTCTTGCCGTTGAATGTTTCCCCAAGTTAATCCTCCCAACAAGGCAATTATCGCCGTTACTATCCACAGCCGCCAGTAGAATTCGCTGGGAAATCGGCCGACAAAAAATAGCGGCAAGTTGGCTTCTAACACGCGCCATTGAGCTTTTGTTGTTGCCCAAACGATAATTCCTTTAATAGTTTGGAAGGCGATAATTAGGCTGACTACCGTCAGAATGCTGTTGTACCAGGTACTAAATAAGTTTTTGCGCGCCCAATTCCAAGGAGTGGGCAATTCGGTGGCTGGAGGCGGCAGTCTGGGGGTTGTTTCCATCGGTTATTAGTTGTTATTAATGAGTGATTGCGCTGGCTAAGATCCCTAATATTTTATTGACATCGCTGAGGTAATATTCAGTCAAGTCAATTTCAATAACTTGTTCTTTTAGTTTCATAAATCTCCAGGTAGTCCCGCTAGTAACAGTCCCATAAATCTCAGGAATATCGTTCCCCTCGCGTTCATTAAATATGCTAGCTGCCAACATTTTCGCTACGCACTGTCCCAATTCACTATTGAGATTTTCCGGTTTTGCTTCTACAATTATAATGACTGGTGCATCGACTAACAAGAGTCCTGATGAATGGCCAATCATAAAATCGCAACTTCCGTTTAGACCTTTTTCTGAGTCAACATTAAAGTCAATACCCGAAAATAAGCTAATTTGATTTTGTAATTGTTTTCTGAGTTCGATTAAAATGGGTGCTGCAATCATTTCAGCGCGGGATTTTTGGGTGTTGCTGGCTACGGCTAACGGTACGCTATCTTTGAGAGTTTCTGCTAGTAATTTGCTGCATTCTAACTTTGGTTCTTTGCCAAACAAATCGGCTACTTCCGAATATTTTAATTGAAATGTTTTAAGCGCCCCCTCTAAACTAAAATCACCAGAAAAACGAGCGAGAAGCCCCTGGCTTTAGACATGGGGAGGAAAGCGGCAGCGACAACCGTCGCCTTCACTTAATTTCTTCAAAACCCATAGCTATAGCCATCTTTTTTGTGAATTGCTTTGCAATACTTGTGGCTAACACCTGTCACTCTCCCAGACTTAGTGACGATATCAAAACTGCCTGAAGCACGACATAGAACCCGCCCTGTATAAGAGCCGACTTTCTTCCCTGCGGTAACGGTTGCGCTGACAATATCGCCAGTCTGAAACCCTTTGTGAATTTGCACTCTGGATTTGTGTCGAATGGGAAATCCGTACTGGTTTGTACCGCACATTTGTCGTGTCCCCTGACCTTTTGCCACAATCAACAAAGGCTTTGAAGTCAATACTTTGAGCGTGTGAACGTTGCCCGCACACGCAGCATCAAGCCAGTGCGATTTAGCTAATCCTAACCTATGGCGATTGAACTTGGTTTGCCCGCCCGTACCAGTAGTGACGGGCAATCCCGTTTCTTTAAGTGCATTGAACAATGCCCATCGGGTTGAGTTGACTGCTGCTGCATCCTTGAGTGGTAGCTTTGCTTGTTTGAGGATGCGGAATAGCCGGTCGGGTTTAGCTGCTAGGAATGCTCGAATATCCTGATTGCCTTTCTTTTGATTGCAATCGTGACAAGCCAGCGTTAAGTTAGAAACTCTGTCAGCACCGCCTTTTGACTTGGGGTGAATGTGTTCCACCTCGAACGGTACATTTTCAGCCGAGCAATAAGCGCACTGCCGATGCCATTTTTCTAAGAGATATTGCCGGACTTCGTAACCCTGCAATTCTCCTTGTTGATACAGTACGCCTGAAATTTCAGGGTTTTGTATTAGTTGGGTATCGAACCGCACTAGCTCTTGAACAATACGGGCAATGGGAGCAAATCGAATTAACTTGCGAACCCATGTGAGTGTTGTTTCAATTCGATGCTGCCCCGATGGAGCAAGCCAACCCTCGGGGCGAGTGCGATTGAGGAATCGTGCCTGACGGTATCGAGTTTTGCGATTGCGTCTTCCTCGCCTTAGTTGACGGCGAGAGAGAAGTGCTTCTTTAATTTG
>NZ_JAUBWA010000170.1:0-11241 GCF_036702825.1 Microcoleus sp. A003_D6
TACCACCCATCCGCTTCTCTAATAATCGTCCCCGTCTTAACCTTGAAACCTGCTGGTATTGAGCGATGGAATACCATTGGTACTTGACCTATTTTTGCAAGGTCAATACAAATTCTATTTTGCTCATCCTTGATAATGTCGAGATTATCTAATTGAGGGTAAGTAAAAGATTTGTAGTAGTGGAAACCTTTGAACTTAGGCTTGCCCCTACGATTACCATTTTTGTCCGGTGTTATAAAATTCGAGAAAGAAGTTTCGACTCGATTAACCACATCCTGCAAAACCTGAGAATCCAAGTTCTTATATTCAGGGAGTATTTTCTTAGTGTTTTTTAAGTCAGCTAACTGTATGGTTTGCCATTGAACGTAACCGCCTTCAATGTTTGAAAAAACATCACCTTTCTTGGTTAGAGGATTGCCAGATTCATCCTTTTTTCTGCCATCCCTAGTTTGTGTTCTCGTTAAGGGGATATTTTGGTAAATCTCCTCAACAGGGACTATAGATGCAGTCAAAGGACAAGCGTTGATAGGGGTTCTCGTGGATTCCCACCACCTAAACCTTTCGCCCAGTCGATAATTGTACTGCCTGCGACAGAGTTCTAGATGTTTTTCGATGGTTGCTAACTGAGTTTTTGTGGGTTTGATGCGGTAGCTTGTAGTTAATTGCATTAGAAACTTTCTTTTTTCGACCTTATTATAGTATAGTTAAGCTGTGCCGAAAATACAACACTAATTCAAATATAATTGTCGGTCTATGTCCGCGACGAGCGACGCTTCTGGACATCCCTGCTGTGATTTATTCGGGGTACTTCGCTTACGCTCAGATTTATCCCCTCTAAATACACAGAGGGACTTCCCGGCTGATAGTTAAAATTTAGGATTTGAGATTTAGGAAATTAGCAAAACTATTTTCCCGGTAACAGAACCTGTTTCTAACAATTCATGCGCGGAAGCGGCTTGTTCTAGGGGGAAAGTTTGGCTGACGTGAATTTTAAGCAAGTTGCGATCGCACAAACGAGTACACTGCTGCAAAATATGAGCCTGCTGTTGCTGTTCCTCCACCAAACCTTGCAGCATCGGTGTTAACATTAATTCCAGACTAATTCGCAGATTGCGCATTCTCGCTGTTTTCAAATTGCCCAAAGCCGGGTCTGGTTCCAAAATTGTTACCAAATCTCCATAAATTTTCACAGCCGGAATAGTTTGGTAAAAAGTTTCTCCCCCGACTGTATCGAAAGCCAAGTCAACTCCTTGTCCCTGAGTCCAAGTCAAAACCTCATCGACAACATCGGTATTTTTATATAAAATAATTGAATCTGCGCCTAAGTGCTTGACAAAATTGGCTTTTTCCTGAGAACTAACAGTCGTGCAAACCTCAGCACCATGCAACGAAGCCAACTGTACCGCGACGTGCCCGACACCGCCGGCACCAGCTTGAATCAGCACTTTTTGGCCGGCCATCATGCGCCCTCGATCGTACAGCGATTCCCATGCTGTAATTAAAACTAACGGTGCAGCCGCCGCCTCCGCAAAACTTAAAGCAGCAGGCTTGATGGCGAGAAAGCGTTCTTCTACAACGGCAAACTCAGCATAAGTACCGATCGACCCGCCCAAACCCCCATTGCAGAAAAAAACCTCGTCTCCGACTTGGAAACTTTGCACAGCAGCACCGACAGCCTCTACGACTCCAGCACCGTCGCACCCCAAAACGTGAGGAATTTTCTCGGGGTAAAAAGTGCCGCGCGATCGCAATTTAGTATCTATTGGATTGATACCCGCCGCCCGCAACCGTACCAAAACATCAGTTTCTGTTTGTATAGTAGGGGCTGGGATATCTTGCAGTCTCAATACGGACGGGCTTCCGGGCGTTTCAAAAACGATCGCTTTCATTAGGGGTGTTCACTCACTTGTCGCCTTCACTGCGATCCTACCTTGTATTCGTTACCCATCCGTGACGATACTTAGTTATTTTTAAAGAGATTGGCTTCAGGTAACTACAACAATTGTCGAGCGGTGCTAATCGATGTTCGATCTAGATTTATTTTTTTACTTTGAAATTCTTGCATACCTTCTGGGATTATCGGCGACTTTAGCCTTGGCGATCGCGATTTATCTTAAAGTGCAGCGAAAGCCCCCCAGTCGGCCCCAGGGACAAGAACAACAACAGTTGCCAGAATTAAACCCCGACGATTTACCTACAGGATTAAAAATTAGGAAAAATTTTTTGATTTTCCCCAACACAAATTTGTTAGCACCAACTGACAGCTTCTTGGGTAAAGTTTTAGGTATTGGCGACGCTCTATTCTTCGGCCAGCAACAGCGCCCAACAGTGAATTCTTTGCCTGTTCTCGAACCTGGAAGCAGCAAAATCATAAGTCTGAGCGTGGAAGGTTCGATCGGGGAAAATCGATCTCGCCCTCCCAAAGTCAGCACTTCCGCGCAATTAGAAGAAGACTTGCTGGGCGACATCCTAGCAGGTACTGACTCGCCCGGGGGAGCAGAATTCTTTGATGCCTTAGTTCGTCACTTAGCCTCCGCACTCGGAGTTCGCAGCGCCATCGCTGCCAAATCGATTAAGTCGATCGAACGCGCCGATGCTAATCCCGATCGACTGCAAGTTATCAGTTTTTGGAGCGACGGACGGTGGCAGCCAAACTTTGAATGCGACACCGCCAATACTCCCGAAGCGCTGGTGTTCGAGCAGGCAATGTACTCCTGTCCAGACTGCCTCCAGGAAACCTTCCCAGAAGACCGCAGACAGGTTGTTACAGGTGCGCGCAGTTTCCTGGGAGCATTGCTCAAAAACTCTTACGGCGAACCTTTAGGGATTATTTGTATTTTCCACGATCGACCCTTGCTGGAAGCACATCTTGCCAAATTCCGACTAATTCTCAGCATCTTTGCCGGACGGGCCGCCGCCGAATTAGAGCGGCAGCGCCTAGAAGCAGCACTCTGCACCGTAGAAGCGAAATACTGCGCCCTTGTAGAACAAATGCCGGCTGTCACCTACATTTCTCCCCTCAACCGCAGCGCTGCCAAACTTTACATCAGCCCGCAAATCGAGACTTTTCTCGGTTATTCTGTAGCTGAATGGAGGGCTGACCCCGACCTGTGGCTGAAACTCGTTCACCCAGCAGACCGCGACCGCGTGTTAGTTGAAAACGCCACACAGAAATTCACCGACGGAGAAGATATCTTCTGCGAGGGGCCGCTGGTTTCAGAATACCGCGCGATCGCCCGCAACGGCCGAGTGGTCTGGTTCCGGGATCGAGCGATCGCAGTTCGCGATGAAGCAAGCAAGTCCGTCATCTTTCAAGGTGCAATGTTTGACATCACGGAAACTAAAGTAGCTCACAGCGCGCTGCTAGAAAGCGAATACCGCTATTACACCTTGGCAAAAATACTGCCGGTCGGGATTTTCCGCGCCGACGCTGCTGGAGATTGCTTGTACGTCAACGAGCGATTTTTGGAGATGGCGGGACTGACTGCGCCAAAGGCACTGGGCGAAGGTTGGGCGCAAACTTTGCATCCCGAAGACCGATCGCGCGTTTTGAGCCAGTGGTATGGCGCTGTCAAAGAGAAGTTGCCTTGTAAGTTAGAGTACCGCTTTTGCAACGGCGACCTCACAACTTGGGTATTTTGGCAAGCAGTCCCGGAAATTGCCAAAAGCGGGGAAGTTCTGGGCTATCTCGGCACGCTGACCGATATCAGCGATCGCAAGCAAGCAGAATTCGCGCTGCAACAGGCCGAAGAGAAATACCGCAGCATCTTTGAAAACGCGATCGAGGGAATTTTCCAGACGACCTATGACGGGCGCTACCTCAGCGCTAACCCTGCTTTGGCGAGAATTTACGGCTACTCCTCGGCCGCCGAACTGATCGCAAACATCCGCGACATCGACCGCCAACTCTACGTCGATCCCAACCGCCGCAGCGAGTTTTTGCGCGAGATCGAAAAAGACGGTTTTGTGTCTGAGTTTGAGTCTCAAGTTTACCGGGCTGACGGAACCGCCATCTGGGTTTCCGAGAACGGCCGGGCTGTTCGCGACGCTGGCGGCAATTTGCTTTACTACGAAGGCACTGTCGAAGATATTACCCTCCGCAAAATAGCAGAAGACAAGTTAGTACACGATGCTTTGCACGATATGCTAACGGGTTTGCCGAACCGATCTTTATTTATGGATCGCTTGGGACACGCGATCGAGCTTTCAAAACGCCGTCCCGAAGTTTGGTTTGCGGTGCTGTTTATCGATCTCGACCGCTTTAAGGTTGTTAACGACAGTTTGGGGCATTTAGTCGGCGATCGGTTGCTGATCGCGATCGCGCAGCGCCTGGAAACCTGTTTGCGCGCTGGAGATACCGTTGCCCGTCTCGGCGGCGACGAATTCGCTATTTTGCTGGAAAATATCACAAACATCGAGAATGCGACGCACATTGCCGAACGAGTGCAAGCGGAACTGGCAGAGCCTTTTTACCTCAACGAATATCAAGTTTTTACCAGTGCTAGCATTGGCATTGTTTGTTCTGGTTTGCGGCAGCATCCAAAAGAGAGCAGCGAACTGTTTAGCCCCGGAAATCTGGAAAATATCGATCGGGAAACTTCTTTGTCTTGCTTATCTTCCGACTCCCCTGTTCCCCTGGCTCCATTCCAAATATTGTACGATCGACCAGAAGAACTGCTCCGAGATGCAGATGCTGCCATGTATCACGCTAAGGCATTGGGCAAAGCTCGCCACGAAGTTTTTGACTTAAGTATGCACACTCGCGCCGTCGCCCTTTTGCAACTGGAAAACGATTTGCGGCGCGCTCTAGACTCCAAGGAATTTCGGCTTTACTACCAGCCTATCGTCTCTCTAACTAGCGGTAGAATCAGCGGTTTTGAAGCGCTGCTGCGGTGGTCTCACCCGGTGCGGGGTGTAGTATCTCCCGGCGAGTTTATTTTATTAGCAGAAGAAACTAGATTGATTATACCTATTGGTTGGTGGATGATGCGATCGGCTTGCCGTCAGATCCACCAGTGGCACCAAAAATTCCCAGCAAATCCGCCGCTGACTGTCAGCGTCAACCTTTCTAACCAACAATTTAAACAACCGGATTTAATCGATCGCCTTCGCGAAATTTTACAAGAAACTCAGCTTGACCCCCGCACTTTAAAGTTAGAAATTACTGAAGGCGTCATCATGGACAATGCGGAATCAGCAGCCGCTATCTTAGCGGAATTGAAAAAATTAGAAATTCAATTATATATTGACGATTTCGGCACTGGCTATTCTTCCTTGAGCCGCCTGCACACTTTTCCCACTGACGCTTTAAAGATCGATCGAGCTTTTGTCAGTCGCATGACTGAAGATGAAGGAAACGAAGCCATCGTACAGACTATTTTAATTTTAGCCAGTCATTTAGGCATGGATGTAATTGCTGAAGGAATCGAAACCATCGAACAGCTTAATTTACTCAGAGCACTGCAATGCGAATACGGACAGGGATACTTTTTCTCGAAGGCGGTAGACGGCATCGCAGCCACACTTTTGATAGAAAGTCAACCTAAATGGTAATTAGTCATTGGTCATTAGTCATTAGTCATTGGTCATTAGTTATTGGTCATTGGTGATTAGTTATTAGTCCTTGGTGATGGGGAATTGGTCAGATCCAATTGGGTTACATCGGAATGATAAAGCAGTGCGATCGTCTCGAAGAGCGAGCTGAGCTGAATCAGATTCCTGAACTCGGAAAATTATGATTCCGACGTAACGGACACGATATCCTTGGTCATTGGTCATCGATCATTCGTCATGGGAAGTCGAAAGTTAAAAGTTAAAACATTCTTTCTGACTCCTGACTAATGACCAATGACTAATGACCAATGACTCCTGACCAATGACTCCTGACTAATGACCAATGACTAATGACCAATGACTCCTGACCAATGACTCCTGACCAATGACCAATGACCAATGACTTCTTCGTTAAACTTTCGCTTCCAAAGACTTAAGAAACTCAGTATTTACCCCCGACTCCCGCGTCATGGCAATTTTACCAGTCCGAGCAATTTCCTTAATCCCAAATCTATTCAGAACCTGGACGATCGCCACCATTTTACCCGGATCTCCGACAACTTCCAATGTCAGCGTATCATCACCAATATCCACCACTCGCGCTCTAAAAATCTGAGCTAACTCAATTATCTCCGATCGCGTCCCGCTAGCAGCATTAACTTTCAGCAACATCAACTCCCGTTCCACACAGGGAATTTCCGTTATATCCTGAACTTTAAGCACGTTAATCAACTTGTACAGTTGCTTGGTCAACTGCTCGATAATCTGGTCATCACCCGGTACAACCATCGTAATCCGAGACACTCCCACTTGCTCCGCCGGGCCGACGGCCAGACTTTCAATATTAAAACCCCGACGAGCAAACAAACCAGCAATTCGAGTGAGGACACCCGCTTCATCTTCAACTAAAACCGAAAGAGTGTGTTTCATTTCTCCCAAAAAGACGCATTTTGTGCAATTCTACTGTCGCCAATTCCCCTTTTAGCAGAACTGCACGGTCATTGAACCTGCCTTAGACATATTATCGCGAGTTATTCGCTGTTCAACTCCGGGAAAAAACCCCTCGATCAATTTCGCTTTTACCCGTCTCGATCCCCCTCGCATCCCCCTTAAGAAGGGGAGTAGGGGTTGACTTTGATAACACTCCTGTCCCCCCCTTAAGAAGGGGGGTTAGGGGGGATCGGCTTTATCTCAACCGTAAACCCGCCCCAACTCAGTTCTGGGCGCACGCGATCTAAGTTTTTTTGTGTACGAACGTACACAATTACTCCATCGAAGAAAAACTTTTCAGGTCTTGTCCCTGACGGGGACTGAAATTTTGAGACCAATTGGTCTCAAAATTCCTTCACAGAAAAACTCGGTGTTCCAGGGACGGCATTTGTCGGCGGACTTGTTCTAGCCGATCGGGATTAATTTCTGCGATCGCCACACCCGGTTCCTCTCCAGCATCCGCCAAAACCACACCCCAAGGGTCTACAATCATCGCGTGACCGTGAGTTTGACGGCGGCCGTAGTGGTGTCCAGTCTGGGCGGGGGCGATCGTATAACAAGTATTCTCGATCGCCCTAGCTTGCAACAAAACCTTCCAGTGATCCTTGCCAGTGTAAGCAGTAAACGCCGCCGGCACGAACAAAATATCAGCCCCCTTGTACGACAAATGCCTGTACACTTCCGGGAACCGCACGTCATAGCACACCGAAAGTCCCAGCGTCCCCAACTCCGGCGACACATAAACCGACGGCAAATCTTCACCAGCTTTCACAGTGTTCGATTCCCTGTAAGTAATGCCGTCGGGAACATCCACATCGAACAAATGTACTTTTCTGTACCTTGCCACTTCAGTGCCGTTTGGGTCTACCAGCAAACAAGTATTGTATACCTTCCCCCCTGGAGTCGGCACGGGAAATCCGCCGCCGAGAATCGTTACCTGGAACCGTTGGGCCATCGTTTTGAGGAATTTTTCGCTTTGGAGTCCGATCGCCTCTGCTTGAGCAATCTTTTCCTCCTCTTCTCCCATAAACGAGAAATTTTCTGGTAAGGAAACTAACTCCGCACCCCGACGCACTGCCAGGTCGATTAATTCCTCTGCCTGAACCAAATTTTTTTGCAGGTCAGGCAAGCTAGTCATTTGAATTGCTGCGGCGAGATAAGACTTCATCGATTCACAATATTAGTCATTAGTCTGTAGTCAGTAGTCATTAGTCATTAGTCATTAGTCAGTAGTCAGTAGTCAGTAGTCAGTAGTCAGTAGTCAGTAGTCATTAGTCATTAGTCATCAGTAGTCAGTAGTCAGTAGTCAGTAGTCAGTAGTCAGTAGTCAGTAGTCATTAGTCATTAGTCATTAATCATTGGTAACTAATTTGATAACTAAATAGTTGATATCCTTGGATTTTACCCATTTATGCGCTGTATGGCACGAACTGGTATGGTTTGAGAGTTTTGATTTTTGAGTTTTCAATTAACCTTTAACTCATCACTCAAAACTCAAAACTCTCAACTTTTTTTGCCCTCGATTTTGCTACCTAATTTCGCTCAAATCTTAAGGCATCGGATGAAAAAGCAGGTCGGGGAAAAAGCGGTTAAATTCAATCAAACCAGCCGCTTGAATTGAGATCCAAAGGATTGCCAATACTGGCGCGGTCGAGAGAAACTTGACAAAGTATTGCATGAATTCTGCTCCTGAAAATTTGAGACAGTTGGTAATTGCCGATCGGTCTACGCCTAATTGCTAACTTGCAGTTAATTGATTAACTGTTAGCTATTAGGGTTTCTGGATTTCCCAATTTTAGCGGGGGGAAACAGTAATTTCGTCGTCCTTGGCAAACATTTCACCGCTGGTGATTGACGTGAGAGCTGCCAGAGGCCATAAAACACCGCTCAGCATACACTTGATTGCCAAAGGAACGTCGATAATAATCTCTTTTTCCTCTGGCGTTGCTGATTTTTTGGTAACTTGCAGATAAGAACGGCCCACCCAACCAATCCAACCAGCAATATACAAAAACAGTATGCTAGGAATCAAAAAGTCGCCTGCTTTGCTCAAGTTGCCGTCTACGATTAAGTGCGGGTATCCTTCCGGGCCGCACAAAGCTTGAGAATAGCGCTCGAACCGCGCTTTGGCAGATGCCGGGTCGCCATTCGTAGAACGCGCATTTTTAGCCAGTTCCTTGAATTCGGGAGAGTCCTTGCACGGCACTAAATTGTAAGCCGAAGCAACTGGAGCAAAACTGATCCAGACACTCAACACTAAAATTGCAGCAAACAATCGTCGCATGGAATTGTTTCCTTTTGTTACAAAACAATAAGTTTTTTTACAAGCATTTCAACTTGCCGATCGCGAATCCAGATTACCGCATTTGTTGACAGTGCAAAGTATCCATCATTGATGCGGCAAAGCCCAATAGAATGAGGGATTCGCGTTTCATAGGTTAGTGCCGAGCTAGCAATACCGCGAGGATATTACTTCCTTGCATCCGATGAAAGCCAAGCCTTGTCGTTTGGGGGGGCAGATGCTCCCGATTGCCATAACCTGAGTACAAGTATAGCGGGGGACTTGCGCCGAATTAGTTAAGCTAGCAATAGCAATAGCTAACCTATCAAATTAAATTACCAGTTAATGGCAACCATTTTCGCGATCGAAACAAGTTGTGACGAAACAGCAGCAGCAATTGTTAAGAATCGTCAAGTTTGCAGCAATGTTGTAGCATCACAAATTAAAATCCACGAGCAGTATGGCGGGGTAGTGCCCGAAGTGGCTTCGCGGAGTCACCTAGAAATGCTAAATCAGGTAATTGCCCAGTGTCTGTGTGAAGCCAACCTCAGTTGGTCAGAAATTGACGGTATTGCAGCGACTTGTGCCCCCGGTTTAGTAGGTGCATTGTTAGTCGGGCTGACAGCGGCGAAAAGCTTGGCAATAGTGCGCCAAAAACCCTTTTTAGGCGTCCACCACCTCGAAGGGCACATCTACGCTTCTTACCTTACCGAACCCGACTTGCAGCCGCCGTTTTTGTGTTTGTTAGTTTCTGGGGGACACACCAGCTTAATTTACGTCAAAGATTGCGGCGTTTACGAAACTGTAGGACAAACGCGCGACGATGCGGCCGGCGAAGCTTTTGATAAAGTCGCGAGACTGTTGCAGCTAGGATATCCGGGCGGGCCGCTGATTGACAAATTGGCGGCCCTTGGCAATCCCCAAGCATACCCCCTGCCAGAAGGCAGAATTTCGCTGCCGGGAGGCGGCTATCATCCCTACGACAGCAGTTTTAGCGGGTTGAAAACAGCAGTTTTGCAATTAGTACAGAAACTCAAAAAACAAAATAACAATGTGAATAGCGAAGGCGTCTTGTCTGCCTCTACAATTAATGATATTGCGGCCAGCTTTCAAGAAACAGTAGCTAAGGGTTTAACAAAAAGAGCGATCGACTGTGCCTTAAATTTCGGACTCACTACTATTGTAGTCGGCGGCGGAGTAGCAGCAAACAGCGGACTGCGAAAACACTTACAAGCAGCCTCCGCCAAACACAACTTGCGAGTATTGTTTCCCCCATTAAAATATTGCACGGACAACGCAGCAATGATCGGCTGTGCGGCGGCAGAACACTTGCAGCGAGGACACACATCGCCGCTGACTTTGGGAGCAAATTCGCGAATGGCTGTTAGTGAAATCATGGAACTGTACAAGAGTCATTAGTCATTAGTCATCAGTCATCAGTCATCAGTCATTAGTCATTAGTCATTAGTCATTAGTCATTAGTCATTAGTCATTAGTCATCAGTCATTAGTCATCAGTCATTAGTCATTAGTTAACAGTCATTAGTTAACAGTCATTAGTTAACAGTCATTAGTCAACATTCATTAGTCATTAGTCATTAGTTAACAGTCAACAGTCAACCGTCAACCAAACGATGAAAATCCGCGATGCAGTAGAAAGCGATTTACCCGCAATTGTCCAAATATACAACGCAGCAATACCGGGCAGAATGGCTACAGCAGATTTAAAACCAGTCTCAGTCGAAAGCCGCCTCGCGTGGTACAGAGAACACTCCCCCAATTTCTTGCCCATTTGGGTAATCGAATCAGAAGAAAATATTGTTGGCTGGCTGAGTTTTCAGCTTTTCTACGGACGCGCCGCCTATCAGCATACAGCAGAAGTTAGCATCTATGTCGCACCCGATCGCCAACGCTGCGGAATCGGACAAAATTTATTGCAATCGGCAATTGTCCGAAGCCCTGAATTGCAACTTAAAACTCTCATAGGCCTAATTTTTGCTCACAATCAGCCGAGTGTAAGATTGTTCGAGAAATTTGGCTTTCAGCGGTGGGGATATCTGCCACAAGTTGCCGAACTTGACGGCGTTGAAAGAGATGTCGTAATTCTGGGTTTGCGTTGTCCGTAGGAACACCGCAATGCTTTTATCGTGTTAACTTAAGATTAAAAACCTTTGTATCTCTCGCTTATAGCCGAGGCCAGATCCCCCTAAATCCCCCTTAAGAAGGGGAGTAGGGGTTGACTTTGAATGCTCTTTCTTGTCCCCCCTTCTTAAGGGGACGAAAGAGAAGACTCTTCCCCGTTAAGAAGGGAGACTTTGAACACTCTTGTCCCCCCCTTAAGAAGGGGGGTTAGGCAGGGTGGTTTTATTGTGGGGAGAAGAAATCTGAAACGACAGAAAGCACCACTCAAAGCTCGCG
>NZ_JAUBWA010000171.1:0-11010 GCF_036702825.1 Microcoleus sp. A003_D6
ACTCTATCTTTTTTGAGGCGATTTGTCTAGGATTGCCGGGCTGTCTGGTTTTCAGGCAACCTGTCACCCCGTCAGAAAAATGCTTGGGAATACAAAAGAAGGGGTCATATTTACTCATACTTAGGGGAAAAACAGAAAGCGATCGCAGATTATACCCAAGCTATTAATCTGATCCCTAATAGTTCTGAATTATACGAAGACCGGGGTAATATCTACTTAGAGTTAGGGGAACAACAGAAGGCGATCGCAGATTATACCCAAGCTATTAAGCTTAGCCATAAGTTTTATTCTGTCCAATTTTCCGCCTACTACCAACGGGGTATAGCATACTCAGACTTAGGGGAAAAACAAAAGGCAATACAGGATTTTCAGAAAGCTATCGCCGATGAGACCCAAGGCATTCAGAATCCTTATGCAAAGGGTAGTGCCTACTACAAACGGGGTTTAGTTTACTCATACTTAGGGGAAAAACAGAAGGCGATCGCCGATTATACCCAAGCTATTCAGATTGATCCTGATTATGATTATGCCTACTACGACCGGGGTATAGCCTACTCAGACTTAGGGGAAAAACAGAAGGCAATAGAGGATTTTCAGAAAGCTGCTGAACTGTTTAAGGAAGAATTAAACCAACAGTGGTATCAAAAGTCACTTAACAAAATTAATGAATTACAGTAGTTATTAATTCAGACGAGGAGGGAAAACGCACTAATATTTTCTTACATCTCACTCTGTTCTACCTGAAATCTTGCACCATTATCAAAAAGCTTTGAGAAACCGGGTTTCTGACCGATAAATATAGGTTTAGATGCAGAGTTTATGCCAGAAACCCGGTTTCTGCCACAGGTGCAAGCTCTCTGTTCTACCCAACCTACCCGCTCTTGAAACCTCTCAATCGGAATCCCCCAACTCAACCCCTCCATCTCCCTAAAAACCCCCTCCGAAGGCACACTTCCATCCACAAACATAAACACCTCAATACCCGCCAAAGGATATTTCAACCGCCCATTAACCCCCACCAACCTCCCCCGACTATCCAACACCGGCCCGCCACTCATCCCCTCTGCAATATCATTCGTATATCCCAACTGATATCCCTCCAAAAACGACTTTTCCGGCAACATTCCCACCCTACCCGCCGTCAACCGAAACGCCTTTAAACCCCAACTCCGAGTATCCTCAATCGCCTGAGCATTCAACCAATGCCAATTCGGAAACCCCGCCGCAAAAACCCCATCCCCCACAGATAGTTTAGGGGAATTTCCCATCTCCACCACTCGATAAGATTCTGGACTAGAAAACTGCACCAAAGCTAAATCTAACTTACCAAACTGAGATAAACCCAACTTAGCCTGATGGGTTTTTCCATCCGCCGTCAATATGCTATAATTGTGATGATTTTTCGCAACTACATGATGATTAGTTAACACAGTATAAACTTGCCCTTCCCGCTGAATAATTACCCCAGAACCTGCTCCCGAATCTGATATAATTCTTACTGTCACCTGACTAGCAATTTCGGTTAGTTGCGGGTTAATTTCCTGAGAAATGGCAGCCAATGGAATGCTTACAGGCTCAGGCGTTTCTCGCACAAAACCAAAAGATATGCCTGTTATTAAGAGTGAAATTGCTAGGATTTGCCGCCGATTCACAAGTATTACGCGCTGATTTGGATAACTAAGTAGGTGCAAATAAACTTTGCTATGTAACAGAATATAAAGCTATTATAACCTCTGCGATTGCTTTCCTACCCTACCCCTCACCCAACCCCGACGGGGAACGGGAACGCATCAAGGCGAACGGATCGCTCCGAAGAGAGCTTCACTTCGTTTGACTCGCAATGAAATACTTATGTATTTTCCCACTTATCTACTTAGCTGCTTGAATATTCAAAACTCTCCCTTACTTCAAAAATTAGTCTAATGGACTTGCTATTTTTCGTAATTCTTTCATTTGTTCTACTTTTAGTTAGTGCCATCAAAGGTTATTTTGTCGTTTATCCGTTGCTAGCTTCTCTGGCAATTTTTACGATCATTTTGTCAAACAGGGGATTCCCACTAAACAGCTTAATTAAAATGGCTGTTGCTGGAAGTCAAAAATCTTTTTCAGTAATCAGTATTTTACTTTTGATTGGAGCAGTAATGGCTGTCTGGATGGCGGCGGGCACGGTTCCGGTTCTCGTATATTGGGGAATTAAATTGATTAGCCCTCAGTATTTTATATTTTGGGCGTTTATCTTAACTAGCATTGTTTCTGTGCTGCTGGGAACTTCCTTTGGCGCTGCGAGCACGATCGGCATTGCTTTAACGATCGCAGCCAAGGACAGCGGTGTCAATCCCAATACGATCGCCGGGGCAATTATTGCCGGAGCTTATTTTGGCGATCGGTGTTCTCCCATGTCTTCTAGCGCAAATTTGATTGCCGCCATTACCCGCACAGATATTTATACGAACCTCAAAAATATGACTGTAACAGCTTTCTTACCGCTGATAGTTTCCAGCATCTTGTATTTTATTTTATCCTTGGCAAATCCCGTTCAAATTGCTGGCAATAACCTGGCTTTTGAAATTAGCAAAGCCTTCAATCTTAACTGGATAACTTGGCTGCCAGCCTTGACAATTTTAATCCTTTGTCTGTTGCGAGTAGAAGTCAAAATTGCAATGGCTGTTAGTGTAATTGCCGGAAGTGCGATCGGCATTTTCGTCCAAGGTTATTCGCCGATCGACATTCTGCAATTCGCGCTCACCGGATTTAAGTTAGAATCAAGTTCTACTTTAAAAGATATTGTGGTGGGAGGAGGCATTTTGTCGATGGTCAAAGTTTCAACAGTTGTGATTGTATCGACAGCATTTGCCGGCATTTTTTCGGGGACAAGAACGCTAGATTTTCTTCAAGTTTATCTCAACAAAGCTCGATCGAGAGGCGATTTATTTTTGGCAACGACCGCCATCAGCATTTTGTCAGCCGCCTTTGGCTGCACCCAAACTATTGCGATCCTCCTGACTCATCAGCTCGTTGAAGAGAAATACCGAAAAGACGGATTAGATGATTATCAACTCGCTGTTGACTTGGAAAATACCGCTGTTGTGATTTCTCCCTTAATTCCTTGGAATATTGCCGGATTAGTGCCTGCAACTGTCTTGGGTGTCAATTCAGATTTTATCCCTTATGCCTTTTATTTGTATCTCATTCCCTTATTTAACTTAATTCAAATGAAATTAGCTAAACCACCTCAAAAAAATCAACCCAACTAAATGAACAATAAAATGTCAATGGGTTATTCTTTGGCAGTAGTGGCGACGGTTATTTGGGCGGGTAACTTCATCGTTGCTAGAGCTTTTAATCAGGATATTTTGCCAGTAGGTCTAGCTTTCTGGCGATGGGCGATTGCTGTGGCAACTTTGGCTCCATTCACCGTGCGGGCGGCAGTTTCCGACTGGAAATTGATTAAAAAACATCTCCGTTACTTAACTGTATCGGCGCTATTAGGCGTGACTGCTTTTAACACTCTAATCTACATTGCCGGTCACACAACCTTGGCGGTGAACATGGCGTTAATTGCGACTTCTTCTCCGGTTTTTATTGTACTTATGTCTCGTCTGTTTTACGGAGAACGTATCTCGTTAACGCGCGCCGCAGGCATTGCGATCGCAATCAGCGGTGTTGTACTGTTAATCGCGGGAGGCTCGTTAGAAAGGCTGCTGAGCATTTCGTTAGAAAGGCTGCTGAGCATTTCGTTTGCGATCGGCGATTTGTATATGCTGTTGGCATCTATCATCTTTGCTGGCTACACGATGCTAGTAAAGCGCAAGCCGCCCAACCTGCGGATGACAACATTCACTTTATGCACTTTTAGCTTGGGGCTGCTGTTTTTATCGCCCTTCTATGCCCTGGAATGTTGGATTTATCACCCTGTGGCGTTCAATCCTTCGATCGCCCTAGCGTTACTTTATGTGGGGGTTCTTTCGTCGGTGGTGGCGTTTCTAGCATGGAATCAGGCGATCGCCCTCATTGGCCCGAACCGCACGGCCTTAATCTATTACTTGATTCCGGTTTTTAGCGGTATTGCTGCGCGGCTCTTTTTAGGTGAAGCGATTTCTTGGGTGCATATTTTTAGTACGTTGGCGATCGTCTGCGGCATTATTATTACTAACCGCACTGAGTCACAATGAAATTATTAGCGATCGGCAATGGGCGGGATTTGATAACTTCCGTCACTAGAAACTTAACGATAATTATTTAACTGGGCATGACATCAATCCCCTCCCAGTCAAGATTCCTTCACAACTCCGGTTCAATTCCAGCCGATCGCAATTGAGCCCGCAACTGCTCTAACTCTTGTTGGGCCCGATTTGCTCTTTGCTGTGCTACATCAGCCCTCTGCTGTTCTACATCAGCCCTTTCAGAGCCCGCCAACAGCAAATTACCTTCACTATCCCACCAGCGCAACCAAGGCAATTCCATATTTTGATACCTTCCCTGCCAAATTCCCAATTCAACACCCAACGGTTCAATCGGATAATGGCCGCGCTCATTTGCAGCAACCAATCGATAGCTATTTTCCATCAGAGCATAAACTTCAACACTCGCGTTGCTCACTTCATAAATAGCATAAAATCCCGCATGAATCACATTTTCATAAATCCAGAATTTACCCGGTTTAGTTTCCTGTTTACCAGTTCGCAGTAAAGGCGTTCTGTCCCGTTCCTCCGCCCCATTCCCCGATACAAATTCTAACACAATTAACGGTGCAATCAATTCTTGCCACATCACATAAGAACGGCGCAATTGACCGTCAAGCGTTGGCGGGACATTGGGCACATAAAACCAGTCCGGTGCTTCTGCACCCCGTTCTAGCGGGTCAGTTAATCGCCAATAAATGCCGCTGTCTTGACCGATACAATAGTTCGCATCTGGATGAATTCTTTCGAGGACAGGAGTAATGGAATCCGTTAACAGAATGCTTTGGGGATGTTCTTGAAAATTTTTCACAAAAGTACCGTCGGATTCTGGTAGCTGAGTGTGGTCTGGCCAGCCTGTAGGGTTGTTTTCTACATCGAGGGTAAATTTCATAGTATTTTGGAAATTGGGAATTGGTAATGGGTAATTGGTAAGCTCTAATCTAACTTAAATACCCCCTTGATTCTTTAGTCCGCTCTTAATTATTGAGTCCGCGTCGGCGGACGAAAGTTTGACTAGAGACGCGGTTGAAACCGCCTACTTATTTCGACTAGAGACGCGGTTGAAACCGCCTACTTTGGCAGCGGTGCCAAGACTTTCTCAGCATGACTCGCAGCCACGGCCGTAAATAAAGCTTCGTAATGATTCAAAGCTTCCTCAAATCCGTAATTCTCCACAGCATAATTTCTGCCTTGCTCGCCCAACGCATCCACCTTAGCAGGGTGCAAGTACAAATCCTCAACTGCATCTGCCAAAGCCTGCGGATCTTCCGGCGCTACCACCACCCCGCCACCGCTTTGCTGCACTGCTTTATGGGCCGTACCAGTTTCTGGAACCGAAGCCAAAATTGCCCGGCCGCTGGCGAGAATTACTTGAATTTTTGAAGGCATATTGAAGTTAGTAACGCGGCGCTTTTGTACGACTAAACTAACATCGGCAGCAGCTAACAATTCCGGCAATTTTTCTCGCGGTTCAAATGGCAGCAGCATGACGTTAGTAGCTTTGTAAGTTTCGCAATCTTTTTGCAAGCGCGCCAGTGCTGTTGATTCCCCCACAATTACAAAAGCGATTTCGGGTATGTGTTTCAAACGGGCCGCTGCTTGGACAACTGTTTGCAAGCCTTGAGTGAGGGCAATATTGCCCGCGTAGAGAACGACAAATTTGCCTTTGAGTTTGTGGGTTTCTCTAAATGAGTTATTTTCCTTGGGTAAGGGGCGAATGAAATTGACATCAACCCAATTGGGAACGCAAACTATTTTTTCCGGGGGTACTCCTTGAGAGTGCAATTTGTTGACAAAACCGCTGTCGATGACGCTGACTTGGCTGGCTGTGCAGTAGGCCAATTTTTCTAAGGCGTCAGCAATGCGAACTAGCAGTCCGTTTTTTTTGACCAAGCCGACGCGCACGGCTGCTTCTGAGACGATATCCTGAACGTTGAGGACGATCGGGCAAGCGCGAATCCAGCCGTAAAAGGCGACTGGGACGCAAATCGGTAAAGGGGGCATTGTCGAGAAAATTACGTCGGGACGCCAGCCGCTGAAGGCTTGGACGGCGCTGGAGGCGACAAAACTGCCGTCTAGCAGGAGTCGGTCTAGGAGTGTAGGGTGGGGGCCGTTGACGCGCAGGTAGCTGCGCTGAATTGTAACGCCGTTCTGTTCTTCGGTGAGGTAGAATTTGCCCCGATATTGTTCATAAATCCGGCGCTGGGGATAGTTGGGCATTCCTGTAACGACTCGGACTTGGTGGCCGCGTTTGACTAGGCCTTGCGCTAGTTCTGTCATCAGGGGGGCAATGCCGATCGGCTCTGGATAGTAGTTATAGGAATAAATTAGAATACGCATCATATTTAGTTTGAAGCAAATTGTCCTGCCGCACGCTTCGAGCCTGCACCCGGGCAAATTGCAGAGGATGCGCTTGGGTTCCGGGGAGCATCTCAGGGGGCGGCGCTGGGATATTTCACTCTTTGCGAAAGAATCCGCCCAGCCCCCTAGCGGGCATCGTGCCATCAGGTAAGGTTTTTACGCATTACCAGGCAGTTGCGGCGATCGTCGGTACGGATATAGCGAAGCTCGTCTGTGAGCTTGTACATGAACACCAGTCCCCTTTCTCCTTCTCTGTCCAAGGGATCGCGCTGCTCTTGCATGATCGAGTGCAGCTTGGCTTCCAGGTTGAAGGGTTGACCCCTGTCCCAAATCCTAATTTCTAAGTAATCTGCAAACACTTTTACCTCAATGTCGATCGGCGTCGCGGGGGGCAAGTTCTGGTGAGCGTGGCGGACAGCGTTTGTAAAGCCTTCGTTGATTATCAGCCGGCACTGCCACCAGAAATCCCCTGGCAGCAGCGGTAAAACGATATTCTCCAACCATTCCAAAACGGATGTTAAAGCCTCCAGGTCTGTTTCAACCTGAAGGTGCGACTCGGCCTTTGGTTGCTTGTCTTTCATCTTTCTTCCCCCTGGTCGGTTCCCACCACCGCTGTACTCGGCGCCGGTGGGAGAGGAAAAGGAGGGCAAGGTCTTGGCAACATATTAGTTAAGTCAAGCTTGAGTTGAAGAAGCCCGTTTTGCCTCAAGGTGAGCATTCCTTTCGCACCATTTACTCGCACAGGAAATGAGAGACTTCCGATACTGTAACCCGCCTCGGTAGGGCGTTTAAATAGGGAAAATTCACGCTGGCAGCTTGCGGGGAGTGATTTGAGCTTTGACCGTGTTAGCAGTCGGTACTTTTCTAAACACAGGTGAGTTATGGTCGTCCTCGAAAACCATGCTGGCGTTATTCGAGTACGACCTCGAACTGGCAAATTGCTAATTAATGCTCCGATCGCAGAGCTGCCAACTAGCTGCCCATTTTCTTAGGTGTGAATTTTAACACTTAATACTAACGTAGGTATCGCTACCGATCGCCTGCTTGAGTAAGTATCGAGTTCGAGTTCCCGCCGCCCGTCGGCAACAGCACCTGGAAGTTCAAGGGTGAGTGGTTGAGGACTTCTATACAGCGCCGCTATTTTTGTTAAACAGGACTGTTACGGTTTTAACAATTAGTTTCAAGTCATACATCAGGCTCCAGTTTTGTTGGTATTTTAAATCTAAACGGATGACATCTTCAAAATCGCGGACTTGAGAGCGACCGTTGACTTGCCATTCGCCGGTCATCCCGGGTTTGACATCCAAACGCTGCCACTGAGGGACTTCGTAGCGCTCTACTTCGTCTGGGGTAGGCGGTCTGGTGCCGACTAGACTCATTTCGCCTTTGAGCACGTTCCAAAACTGCGGCAGTTCGTCGAGACTGGTTTTGCGCAAGATGCGCCCGACTTTGGTAATCCGGGGGTCGTTATCATTTTTGAAAAACGCGCCGGAAGCTTGGTTTTTGATTTGTGCTTTCATAGCTTCGGCGTTGGTACACATCGATCGAAATTTCCAAATCTGAAATGTTTTCCCCATCCAGCCGCAGCGGGTTTGCGCAAAAAATATCGGGCCCGGATCGTTGATAGTGATGGCTGCGGCTATGGGTACGAGCAAAATTCCTGTAATCATCAAACCGACTATTGCCCCAACGATGTCTATCAGCCGTTTCACCCACGATTGCACTGAGGGATGGGTCATCGGTAGCTGATTGTCCGATCGGTGGGTCTCTGTGGGAGTTGAGGTTGCAGAGGGCTGCTCGATCGTCAGCACTTGATCTAGGCTGGTGAGAGCAAATACTGCCATCACCTGCGGCTTGAGGCTGCGGAGCACCAAGTCGCTTTCGCGCTGTTTGGCAAATTTCAGATTGCTGACTAGAGCACCGATCCCGCTACTGTCGATGAATGTCGTCTGACTGAAGTCTAGGACAATTTTGCTGGGAACGGTGCTTCCAGAGAAAAGTTGCTGGCAGGTTGTCTTGAAGTTTACGGCTTCAAGTACGCTCAAGCGCACGGGTATGTGAACTGAGGGAATCTCGTCCAAGTATGTAACCCGAAAATCTGCCTCTGGGGTGTGACTGACCATGAAGTCCTGGTTTCAAATTTCAAACGGATGTCTTTAGCCTATTCTGTCCTAGCAGCTCCACCTTTACCAAATATTGTTGTTAACAAAGGCTAGCTTTATACAAACTTTACAAAAACTGCTGAAAACTCTGTCGCCGATCGCGATATCAAAGGCTAGGGTAAACTTGAATCTACCATTCCAAGTTTTGGCGGAAAGATTTTTGAACACAGCCGCTGCCAAACTTTGACATAGGAATCAAGATTTTTGTGGATTCAAGCCGATTAATCTTGTCGTTTAACAGGGAAGTCAACAGTTAACCGTAACCGTTAACTTGAAAACCCCCGTACCAAGCGTCGGGGATGAGATCAAGAATTGTAGACGTTTTCTGACTGGGAGGTTTCGCGGGTGATGGGTTTGACTTTGGCTTTGGCTTTGGCGGCGTTGCGTTTCAGGGCCTGGAGACGAGCTTCGTATTTAGCCCGCTGCTGTTTTTTGGAGGTTTGCTCGATTAAGGTTTTTAAGGCGCTGCCGAGGCTTTTGTAGGCGTTTGGGAGAGTGTAGCCGAAGCGGGTGGCTAGGGCTAGGGCTTTTTCGTCAGCGTCTACTGCTTCTTTTAAACTTTTCTCTCCGTTGTTTTTTTGGAAAAGTCTCCAGCCGGAGACGCCGCACAGGGATAGGGCCAGTACCAGCAGCAAGCCGTCTTGCACCCAAAGTTCGCCGACGGCGCCGCCTAAACCAATGGCGAGGGCTGCCATTTCCCAACCGTCTCTGGGGATGGTGTCGTTTTGGATTCTGGCGACTTCGTGCCAAAATAGGAGGTTGCGCTGATCCATTGCTAGCTGTTCCCAGCGGATCAGGTCTATTTGGATTTCTACCTGGTCTTTGCCTATTTCTTCGCTGCGGATCAGGGTAGGATTAACTTCTATTGTTTTTTCTACTGTTACCCAACTTTGGAGTTCTGGGGGCAGTATGTTTTTCAAGCGCCGGATCTCACTCATCTCGGCTCTTGCTGTAGAGGTTGCATAGGATGTCATAGCTCCGGCCTATTGATTTTCCAAAGGTTAATATGTGTCTATTTCTGGAGTATAGCAAACCTTGAATCAAAATCTAGTCTAGCAACCGGGGTCGATCGACCTTTTGGCAATCTTAGTTGATTTTACTCCGGGCGGGGCGATCGCAACTGCGCGAGCGATCGTTTCCTTTGGACTATTTCATCAACTGTTCGATTTCCTGCCGCAATTTCGACCAAGCCGACCAAACTTCAGGCTTAGAAGTTATGCCTTTTTGAACTAAAACCACTCCCTCCAATACTTCAGCAATTCCGCAACCACCGACCCGCAGAGCTTCGTCTGTAAAACACACTCCCCCCCGAACTCTACCTCTATCAACGGGAACTTTTAAATTGTTCTGCTGCAACTGCCACAAATCTAACAGCGCATAATCGATATCGACTACTTTTTCCTCTTCATCTTTCATCTGCATCACCTCTAAACGGATGAGGTTTCGGCGGCCCGAAAGGTGGGAAACTATATAACCCCTGGTGGAAACGCTAGCATCTTGGGGAATCAAACTTAAAACTTTTTTAACATTAGCTGCGTGTCCGAGTTGAGCCGGCAAAGATTGATAAACCCAAGGTTGAAAAGAATAATAAGAAATAAAATACAAAGCTCGACCAGGATTGGAAGTGTAGGTAAGTACGATCGACAAACCAATACACCCAATCCAGAAGCGGTGGAAACTTGGTTTAAATTTGTCTTGATGCTGCGACCACCAGAGTATCGACAATCTAGATGCTGCCAGCATCTGGACAAAACAAACCCTCATACTGCCGCCTGAACCTTTTACCTCATAAGGTTGTAATTGTCAATGGTAAATTATTTAGTTAACAAATTGCCGGAGTATTTTCAACCGGCTATTGCGCTCCGAAAAAAACGCATTATTAGCTTTTTACTAGCATTTTTCCTAACCTTCATCACTTATCAAGTAATCTTAGAAATCATCACAGTACAAATTCCGATTTTCGGCTTTCACGATATAGTTGACCTTCAGAATCCCTGGGAAATACCGCCACAGCGCAGAGACTTTCCCGGCGACTACAGCCAGCAAAATTTGGAACCTTTTTTAGATTGATGCGATTGGCATCTCGTACAGATGGTTGGATTAAATTAATTTGGTCAGCATCTCCTGTACCTTGGATTTTTCAATTTGATTATTTGAAGTATTTGTTTATTGTGATTCCCGGTACTATTGTCGGGGATTTGCTTTGTCGGTGGATACAGTATTCTTCCCCCTGACGGGGTGACAGGTTGCCTGAAAACCAGACAGCCCGGCAATCCTAGACAAATCGCCTCAAAAAAGATAGAGTA
>NZ_JAUBWA010000172.1:0-10882 GCF_036702825.1 Microcoleus sp. A003_D6
TGCCAACTGCCAACTGCCAACTGCCAACTGCCAACTGCCAACTGCCAACTGCCAACTGCCAACTGCCAACTGCCAACAATTCCCATTTTACTTTTTACTTGTGACTTTGCCCGGTTCCGGTGTTGGCCCTCTTGAGCCATTAGCGTCTCTGTTTTCCTGTTCTTTCTGTGACAAGCTGCGGCGGGCGGCTTCTACAAACTGACTGACGCGGATCGGATCGATGGGTTGATCGATGCGGCCGTTTCGTTTCAAGGAGCTCGAAACAATTACTCCATCAGCGGCCTGCATGAGGGTGGAAATGTTCTCCCACGAGGCACCGCTGCCGATGAAAACTGGAATTCCCGCCGCTGCTGCACTCGCGAGTTCTAAGTCTTCGAGATTGGGAGGGCTGCCGGTTGTCCAGCCGGAAAGGATCACGGCGTCGGCTAAAGCGCGCCCGATCGTCTCTTGGACGGCTGTGGTCAAGTTGGGGCTGCCTAGGGGTCGCCCGTGCTTGACTAACACGTCTGCTAATATTTTGACATCGCTGCCCAATTCCCGGCGGTAGCGCAGTAGCTGGTGAGCTTGGCCTTCAATTAAGCCTTGGTCTGTAGCCATGATGCCGTTGAGGACGTTGACGCGGATGAATTGGGCTCCCGTGCAGGAGGCGATGGCGATCGCGCTGTGGGCGTCGTTTCGCAGCACGTTAACGCCGATCGGCAGCGTCACCAGATTTGTCAGCCTCTCGACTACCAGAGTCATCGCGCTCACAACAGCCGGATCTACGCTGTCTTTGGCAAAAGGAGCGTCGAAAAAGTTCTCGACGATGATACCGTTTGCGCCGCCAGAAGCCAGCGCTGTAGCCTCTTGCTCGGCTCTTCCGATAATAGCTTTGAGGTTCCCGCCCCAGCGGGGAGAAGTTGGCAAAGGCTGTAAATGTACGACACCGATTATGGGATTCGGCGTTTTGAATATTTGTTTTAAGTCCACGGGTTTCCTGAAACCACCATGTTCACTGACGGCTGACGGCGGATTTTGACGGTATATTCTAGAATTCTATATCCACGGGGGCGATTCGGTTGAGTCAATCGCGCGGCCAAGTTGCGAAAACCCCGAATTCAGCAGCAGTTTTTCGTTTTCGATCGAGGTTAATTGTTGAAAGTTGTTCTGATAATTTTGGCCCTCACCGCAGGATTGTGGGCAGCAATCGAAGTGCTGCTGCGGGTGATGCTGGGTTTTGGCAATCCCTTGATTTACATTGCCGATGCCGAGTGCGGTTATTTGTTGGCGCCCAACCAGAGGGTACGCCGCTTGGGCAACCGGATTGAGATTAACGAGTATTCGATGCGTACGGTCGCGATCGCCCCAACTCCCGCTCTGGAAACTCTGCGCGTCTTGCTGTTGGGAGATTCTGTCGCCAACGGCGGTTGGTGGACACATCAGACAGATACCATCTCGGAAATTATGGCTCGGCAGTTGAGGCTGCAAGTACAGCATCGGGCGAGCGATGCACAAATAAGTTCAAAAGTCAATTATTCGGATTTTGAAGTTCTCAACGCTTCAGCGAATTCTTGGGGGCCGAGGAATCAACTTGCTTATGCCAAGCGGTTCGGTGTTTTTGGGGCAAAGGCTGTGGTGTTGCTGCTCAATACGGACGATTTATTTGCTTCTGCTCCCTGTGCTCTGGTTGTGGGGCGCGATCGATCTTACCCGGATCGCAAACCTCGATCGGCCACACTAGAGTTATTGAGCCGCTATCTGCTACCTGCAATGCCGCCTCGCCAATTAGCAGCACCTAGGGCCGAAAGCGATGTAGTCGGCTGCAACTTAGAAGCTATGCGCCAAATCCAGAAAATAGCTGTATCCGCTAACGTCGAGTTTTTGCTAGCCGTGACGCCCAAGCGCGACGAATTCGGCGAGGGCTCTCGCGACTGGGAAGTCAAGGCTAGAGAGCGTCTCGCCGAACTCGTCGAAACAGAGAAAATTACTTACATAGATTTTCTTCCGATATTCAATTGTGCAGCCGAACTTCCAACTTTGTATCGAGACAGCATTCACCTCAGTCCTCAAGGAAATCAGCTAGTTAGCAAAACCATCAGCCGTCAAATAGTGGCTCTTTTTTTGCATAAATCGTGACCTTACCCAAAGACGGATACAAGCCCCGACTTAGGTTGTGGAGATCCCAAAAATTTAAACCTTAGTTTAAGCCCCCAGATTCATCTGTGGAATCAACCTAAAATCTAAAATCTAAAATCTAAAATGGACTGACATCGAATCCGGTTGCGCGGGAACAGTTACCCTTTTCAACGAACAACAAACCCCAACTGTAAAAGCACCCGGAAACGACACGATTTGTCTCGATTTAGCTAACTTGCAAAGTAGACTCTAGCTCTTTCGGATACCAAGCTTGACCGTCGAGAGCAATTTGCTCGATCGAACTCGCAAGCCGCAGAGCTTTGAGAGCTTGTTCTCCTCCCACAGAAGGCTGATTTCCACCCCGCACGCAATTAATAAAATGCTCCAATTCTGCGTGGAGCGGTTCAATATTGCTGGTGTAAACTTTCTCGATCAACCCATCTTGACGGTAAAGCACCTGACCGTAATCCGTCACGTAATTGGCGGTTGTTTGTCGGTGAATCAAGATTTCGTTGTTGAGAAAATCTGCCTCTGTCAAAGAATTCTTGCAGTGAGCGACTATTGAACGGAGTTTGCGGTGCGTCACCTTACTGGCAGTCAGGGTGGCCACAATGCCGTTAGCAAAGTTCAGCGTCGCTGTCACGTAGTCTAAATAACCTGAATCTGAGGCCCTGCTGCCGCTGGCCGTCAGCTTCACCACTTGGGAATCTGCCAATTCCAGGAGCAAGTCAATGTCGTGGATCATTAAATCCAAAACTACCGATACGTCGTTGGCCCGATCGGAATAGGGACTCATCCGGTGAGCTTCCAATGCCAGTAACTCTTCAGTCTTCAGCACTTTGCCGAGTTCCTGAAAAGCTGGATTGAAGCGCTCGATGTGACCCACTTGCAAAATCCGGTGGGCCTCAGCAGCGGCATTCACCAAAGATTCGGCTTCGGCAATGCTAGCCGCGATCGGCTTTTCAATTAAAACGTGAACACCCGCTTGGAGACAAGACATCCCCACAGGGTGGTGCAGGCGAGTTGGAACGGCGATGCAAACTGCATCGACGTGGGCTAGCAAATCCCGGTAGTCTTCAAAAAAGCGAACCCGGTATTTGCTTGCTACATCAATTCCCCGCTCTACATTTATGTCTGCAACACCCACGAGCTCGATATCTTTCAGCAAGCTCAGAACTCGCGTGTGGTGCTGGCCCATATTGCCAACCCCGATTACTCCAATCCGAAGGGGTTCGGGTTGACCTCGCTGGCCGAAAACGTTTGCGTATCCCAATGACATCCTATCTAGCACTCCTGGATTCTCCTCCACCACAGGAATCAAGCCCGTTGGCTTCCCTTAGCTACTCACAGCCATCCAGATAGTATCACAGTCAATCTATTTGTGAAGAATTTCTAAGTTCAGTTGGGACGATGGCGTCAGACCATCAAGCAGAAGCTACTCATGCACGAGAGCTGAATATTGCGGTATTTTTTTCGGACATTACGTATTGACAAATATAACCAAACATGATTTGTATTGCGGGCGATCGCCCGCAGCATCGCAACAACACAAACCCGGCGGCATATTTTTGCGGGACGGTCAAAAAATATCTGCTTTCTCCCCAAAAGTAATCGTTAAAAAGTAATTTGAACGCACAAAAATTTATATTAAGCATAAGCTGAGTTACGGGCGATCGCTATCTAGAATTAAAACTACACGTACGTAAAAGCTGATGAGGCCGACTATGAGTCAGAAACAAAGGCAGAAATTGGGAAGTGCGATCGCCAGCACAATGTTAAGTTTTGCAGCCGTGTCATTTGTAGGAATTGACAAAGCACAAGCCGCCGTCCTCACTTACAATTTTCAAGTAGAACAGGGTGGAGGTAGTGGTTTTTTCAAGTTGAGTAATTCCTCACTGACAGGAATAGGATCTGAACAAATTGCAGTTGGTGAGGGAAGATTTAACACTTTTGCCACGGCCTCTGCCTCTAAAAATTACTACGATTTAGCAGGGGCGATAGCTTTATTTTTTCAAGGGGATTTTCGCGGACTGCAAACAGGCGGAGGCGACACAGAGATTAGAGAAATTGACCTTCCAGACGTACCAGGAGGGCCTTTTTACGTCAAATATGACAGCAGGGCATTTTGGTCTATGGATACCAACGGGGCGATCAGTCCTGATAGGTGGACATCTTATTTCTCGGGGTATCGTGAGACAATAATTAGCAACAGGGAGCGTGTTCTTGCCATAGACGGACGTATAATTATCAACGATGCCGAAGTTTCTTACCAGCTAGTGGATACCGCAGCCGAACCAGTTCCCGAACCAATTACTGTGGGAGGGGCAGCTTTAGCACTGGCCGGTTTAAGCTGGTTGAAACACAAGAAAAAAATCGCTGCTTGACCAAGAATTTCTTGATGGTACAAGCCCCCGGATTTATCCGTGGAATCAATCCAAAATTGAAAATCGAAAATCCTCAAGCCCCCGCATTTATCCGTGGGGTCGCCTCTAAAATCTAAAATCTAAAATCTAAAATCGATTGACCTGCTAGTTCACTTTTCAGAAAATATTCGAGTTGCAAAATTTTGCGATCGATTGGGAGACAGAGCCCGGGCTTTCAAAATCGCGGCTACCAAAAACGCATAGGACAAAACTCCCACCACAGCCAGCAAAAGTACGCTGGCGGCTCCCGATGCATTCCACAAAGCGTGAAGTGCGGAAGCGCTGAAATAGCCTACGCCCAAAATTTGCCAGCGCTTCCTGGGTTTGAGGGCGCTCAAACCGATAAAATATCCCAAATAGCCGCTGTAAGCCATGTGTCCGGCGGCGGAGCCTAAAATTCGGGGAATTAGCAACTGCAATCCTACTAATTGTCCGGCTTCGGGCCCTGCTTGCAGGGTGACATTTTGGATGACATTGGGAACGTACTGCCCCAGAGTTTCTAACAGTGTAAAGCCGACTGCGGAAGCACTTCCTAACAGAATTCCGTCTAAAGGTTCCCAAACACCGATGCGATCGCGCCACGGATTTTTCAGGCAATTTCCCAGCAGCATCGCTCCCAAAACGGGCAGGGCTTTCAGCAATTCTTCCATCAGACCCGCCCCGAAAAACATTCGGATTAAAAAATAGAAAAAATTGATTTCTTCGCCTTCTGCTGGCAGGCGACCGGGTAAAATTTCTCTAAATACTAATATAAATCCAATTAATAAGGGGCTGAGCAAAATTAGGGCTGTAGCTACAGCCGAACCAAGCAATACCCACCAAGGCTTATGTTTGCCGCACAGTTGATATATAAAGTAGTAAGCCCCAACGGCGAGGTAAGCTGACAGCAGCAAGTTGAATGCTGCGGAATTTCCCACGGCTACAAACATCGACACGACAAAAATAACTGTGGCAATACCTGGATATAAGTAAGCTTTTTGGCTTAATAGTTTCCCTGTCGAGGCGATCGGGAATAATTGAGTTAAAGTGAGAGCATCTTTTTCGCTACCAGCAAAATTGCCGCTTTGTGGTGCTCTCGATCCGGGTTGATTTTGGTAAGGGGTTACGGGAGATTCAAATATGAATTCAGGGCCGTCTTGGCCGAGACTGATGCGATCGCCTGTTTCTAAAGTTTGGCAGCCTTGTAGCTTTTGTCCGTTTATATAAGTTCCGTTAGCGCTGTTGAGGTCGCAAATTTCCCATCTCGTCCAAGTGCCCTGAGTCAGGGGACGGACTGCGGCGTGGCGGCGGGAAACCATGCCGTAGGCGATCGACTCTAAAGCTATTTGACAATTGCGATCGCGTCCGATAACCACTTCTCCATCTTCAGAAAGTTGGTATCTGGATGCTGGCGATCCCGCAGCGCCAAAGGCGGGCATCTGTCGCAGAAATCCGATTTCATTAGTCATTAGTTATTAGTCATTAGTCATCAGTCATCAGTCATCAGTCATCAGTCATCAGTCATCAGTCATCCGTCATCAGTCATCAGTCATCAGTCATTAGATCGCTAGCTGTTAACTGATGTTATTTATCCGCAGTCTTGATGCCACAGTTATTAGCAATGAGAATTAAATAACTTACAATCTGTGATGGTTCTTGTAGGATGGGCGTCCCGCCCGTCCAGAAAGGGCGGGTTCTCCCACCCCACAAACTTGTGTAAATTATTTAATTGGCTATCCTTAGTCATTTGCTCCCTCGCTGTTAGCTAATCTTATTTATCCGCAATCTTTATTCCACAGTTATTAGTTCTTAGCTGCTGACTAATAACTCATGACTAATAACTCATGACTAATGACTAATGACTGCTGACTGCTGACTAATGACTCTGCTTATAGATTTGCCCTGGCATCCTGAACGGCTGCATAGAAAAATATGCCAGTTAGCGGTACGCTGAGGGCGAGGATGATGCCGGTGACTAAATTGCCGAGTTGAGCTTCTCCCGAAGACAGCTCAAAGATGGAGCCGACTGCGGCGATCGCAGCGATGCACGAAAGAGCTAACAATAAACCACTTTTGGGAGTTCCTGCCATCATACTGATTTTACTGCCTTTGGCGAAAATTTCTTTTTGACTAATTCTTCATTCAGTGCCAGCTTGTTTTCTACTCTGTCTACAAACAGCACTCCGTTGAGGTGATCCATTTCGTGCTGAATTGCCCTTGACAGTAAGTCTGTCGCTATCAGGGTTTGCGGGCGGCCGTATTCGTCGCGGTAGGACACTTCAATGACTTCTGGACGTTTGACATCTAAATAGACTCCCGGAATGCTCAAACACCCTTCTTGCAAGATGCAGACATCGCTGCTGCTACTTTTGATGGTAGGGTTGATCAAAACCATTGGGGGTGTTGCGGGGTTTTCCGGGTCGCAGTCGAGCACGATTACTTGTTTGTGGACTCCGACTTGGGGGGCGGCCAAACCGATGCCGTCGGCGCTGTACATGGTTTGCAGCATTTCTCGGACTAGCTGCCGAATTTCTGCATCGACGCTTTTGACGCGCTTCGCTGGCTGCCGCAGGACGCGATCGCCTAATGTGTGTATTGTTAGGGGCGGTTTTTCTAACTTTTTCTTTTCAACCAAAACCTGAGCCGTCATACAATCCTTACTCGCTATCTGGGATTAAATTTGAAACAATACTATTCTTTTTAATATTAATCTAAATTTTGACGCCCATGACTGGAAACGCACCAAACCAACGCCCGGTTATTTCTCTGGGGCTTTCGCCTGCTTTAGTGGCGGTAGAGCTCGCTGGGGCGATCGCGATTTTAGTGTCGATTTTGGTAATTGTAGAGTTTTGGCAGCTTTTGCCCGATCGAATTCCGATTCATTTCGGCTTGGCGGGGCAGCCTGATGCTTGGGGCGACAAGGTGACGATTTGGATGATGCCGGCGGTTGCTGCAATTATTTTTGCGGTTTTAACTGCGGTATCTCGCTATCCGCATACTTTTAATTATCCAGTACCGATTAATGATGAGAATGCACGCCGACAATATCTGTTGGGGCGAGGTCTTTTGGTTTGGCTGAAAGCCGAGGTTTGCTGGTTGTTCGCGTTTATAGTCCGGCAGCAAATTATTGTGGCTTTAGGTAATGCTCAAAGGTTTAGTATGGAGTTAGTTTTAGGGTTAGTTGTTTGGATATTTGGGACGGTTGGGGTGTATTTACTCAAGTCTTATTCGGCCCGTTAGGTGACAGGGAAATACTTTTTTAACCCGGAATGATTTAACCGCAGAGAACGCAGAGAGCGCAGAGTTAGAGAAGAGAGAGATGGACATTATTGAACGCCGATCGACTAACCCATCAGATACGTTTGCTGATTGTTCATCGGCAATACTCGCAGCCGTTGATTTTTCAAATCTGGTTCTAAGCCTAGTTCTTCCATTGGAATCACGCCTAGCAAAACAGCGGAAACGCCTTCTGGTAACTCTAAACAATCAAATCTCCCTTCTCTCCCCTCTACAATAATTTGAGCCCCGGCAAAAATTCGACCTTTTGTGATGCCAGTGGATGTTTCTACATCTCTTTCTCCTACTTGTCTTAAACCGAGTTGGCTAATAATGGGAGCTGGCAGGGAAAGCAGTGTCGCTCCGGTATCGACAATAACTTTATCGATCGTCACAGAGCGAACTTCTTCAGCAGAAATGAATCCCCGTTCAGCCATAACTAGATCGAGGCGATTCGTGACAGCGATTGTTGTAATAACTTGACCCTTTTGTTTGCCTTGCAGATTGGGGAGTACGAGTGTCATATTATTTTACCTTTCTGAGTGCAATTGATTGTACATTTTTGAATCGCTTTACCGCTAATGAACGCTGATAAATTAAAGCATCAGATATGTTTGTTGGTCATTCATTGGCAATACTCGCAGTCGTTGATTTTTCAAATCTGGTTCTAAGCCTAGTCTTTCCATTGGAATCACACCCAGCAAAATTGTATCAACTCCTTCGGGCATTTCCAGGCAGTCAAACACTGCTTGTCGCCCTTCAACTTCCAGCATAATATCTTGAAATATTCGCCCTTTTCTCACTCCCGCAGCAGTTTCTACATTGGTTTCTCCAAGCTGGCTTAAGCCCAACTGGCTGATAATGAGAGTTGGTAAGGCGAGCAGAGTAACTCCGGTATCGACTAGAACTTTACCCAGAGTTAAGGAACGAATTTCACCTGCAGGAATAAACCCGCGCTCAGCGAGGACTTGATCGATGCGGTTCGTGACGGTGATTGTTGTAAGAACTTGACCCATTTGTTTGCCTTGCAGATTGGGCAGTACGAGTGTCATATTATTTTACGTTTTCGAGTGCAATTGATTGTACATTTTTGAATCGCTTTACCGCTAATGAACGCCGATCGACTAAACCATCAAATATGTTTGTTGGTCATTCATCGGCAATACTCGCAGCCGTTGATTTTTCAAATCTGGTTCTAAGCCTAGTTCTTCCATGGGAGTCACGCCCAGCAAAACAGCGGAAACGCCTTCTGGTAACTCTAAACAATCAAATCTCCCTTCTCTCCCCTCTACAATAATTTGAGCCCCGGCAAAAATTCGACCTTTTGTGATGCCAGTGGATGTTTCTACATCTCTTTCTCCTACTTGTCTTAAACCGAGTTGGCTAATAATGGGAGCTGGCAGGGAAAGCAGTGTCGCTCCGGTATCGACAATAACTTTATAGATCGTCACAGAGCGAACTTCATCAGCAGAAATGAATCCCCGTTCAGCCATAACTAGATCGATGAAATTCGTGACGGTGATTGTTGTAAGAACTTGACCCATTTGTTTGCCTTGCAGATTGGGCAGTACCAGTGTCATATGATGTTACGTTTTCGAGTGCAATTGGTGGATTTTTATATTTTAATGCTATCTAGAAGTGTCCGGGGTTGGTTAAAATTGTGTTTAGTGACGAGCCACAGTTAGAATTAGCCTCAACGCATGACACCAGAACCCAACTCTTCTCAACCCAATCGCCCTGAATCTAACGTGACTGTAGAAAGTCTGAACGGTGTGAACCCTAATGTGCCACCAGAATCAGGGACAATCGTCGCTACTGCTGAACCGGAAAAACCGCTGCCGCCTCCAACCCGCAAGGTTTTATTGCAGCCGCACCAGAAACAAACGACTCCTGAGAAATCGGGGTCAGTGCTGACGCTGGGGTTGATCGCAGCGATGATTTTTGGGCTGGCCAATGACAACATTTGGCTGGGCTTAATTGGCGCCGTCGGTGCGATCGGAATATCGCTGCGGATGATGTGGCCGAGTTGGGGCAAAATCTGGGCGCAGGTAATTCCGCCGACTTGGCGGACGCTGATCGTCGCCTGCTTCGGGCTTTTAGCTGGGATTGTTGGCTTGCTGATGCTCAGCGGTACTAATACTGAACCGGGAAGCCGCAACATCCAAATCAACTGGGAGGCAATCGGAGCTCTGGGCGAGTTAATCGGCGCTTTGGGCCAAATTTTGATTGCAATTTTGGGCGTTTACGTGGCTTGGCGCCAGTACGTGATCTCGAAAGATTTGACGATTCAGCAAAACAGAATTACGCAGCAGCAAACAATTGATGCTTATTTTCAAGGGGTTTCGGATTTAGCCCTCGACGAACAAGGATTTTTGGAAGATTGGCCGCAGGAAAGGGCGATCGCCGAAGGCCGTACCGCTGCGATTATGAGCAGTGTGGATGCTGAAGGTAAAGCTAAAATTCTGCGGTTTTTGTCGCAGTCGAGGTTGGTTACTCCTCTGAAGCGCGATCGGCTTTTGGGCCGCCCCATCCTCGACGGCGACGGCGGCTACGCTGAAGATAGAGAGCACGGTATCCGGGTTATCGATCTCAATGTCATGTTAGCGGGTGCTGACCTGGCCAGCACTGACTTGCGGTGGACGGAGTTGAGCGAAGCCAACCTCGTCCGGGCCAATCTCAGCAAGTGCGATTTAGTCAAAGCCAACCTCTCGCGCGCTATCTTGTACGACGCGAATCTCGCTCGCGCCGACATGAGATCCGCCACATTATTCTACGGCTCGGCAGAAACTGCATCTCCCCGCAGTCGCACGGAATTTCCCAACTATCAAACGGGTGAACATACCGGCGCTGTGGTTGAACGTGCTGATTTCACGGCTGTCAAGCGGCTGTCGGAGGAGCAGCGCTATTACTGCTGCGCTTGGTGCGGCTCGAAGTCGAGAGAGACTATCCCGGGCGGTTGCGAAGGTATTCCCAATAAACTCGGACGGTGAACGAACCTGACGGTCAACTGGCTACAGTTAGACCGCAGGCTTCTTTTTCCTTTTTTGCAAAGGCTTTTTTGAGTGACGGAGTTCCCCCGCCACTTTCGT
>NZ_JAUBWA010000173.1:0-10795 GCF_036702825.1 Microcoleus sp. A003_D6
AAAAAGTTTTTTCTCTTGTGGGATGGGCATCTTGCCCGTCCGAAAATTTGCTTAAAAGGACTTTTGCAAGAAGTCTAATATCGATCCAGCCATTCCCGAAGATGAGGCTAATCAATTAATCGCCCAGGCAGAACAATTTTTAGAATTAGCACAACGCCTGCTGGAAAATCAGCCACCTGCTTAATGTTAATCGAGTTAAAATAATATCAATTACTATCGCCAGTGCTTATGTTTCCATTTAAATATCCCGTCCCTCAAACACAGCCACCCCGATCGCCCAGAGAAACGCTCCCCACAATGTACGATCTACCTAGCGAAAATGCGGAGGAAGCAGGTTTGCCCGATGAATTTCACGGCTTGCAACCGCAGTTGCTGAGCTATACTTTTCGCCCTTCCAGCTATCTCGCTTCCCAAATATTTAGCGGGGCTGACATGAATCTTTACTATGACGCGCGTCACCCGCTTTGGTACAAACGCCCGGATTGGTTTGGAGTTGTGGGAGTTTCGCGACTTTACGATGAAGTCGATATGCGGCTGAGTTATGTTGTTTGGCAAGAAGGTATTAATCCTTTTGTAGTTGTAGAATTGGTCTCGCCGGGAACTGAAAAAGAAGATTTGAGAGAAAATGATGGGCGGGAACTGCCGGCGGCATCTGATAGTTTAGCAGGTAACGGTCATATAAATCCCGAACCAAAAGATGACAAGCCTGCCCGAAAATGGGATGTTTACGAGCAGATTTTGCGCGTTCCTTACTATGTCGTTTTCAGCCGCTATACCAATAGAATGAGGGCTTTTAAACTGGAGGGAGCGCATTATCAAGAACTAGAGTTGTCAGACTCGCGGGTGTGGATGCCTGAGATCGATTTAGGTTTGGGTTTGTGGCAAGGTGAGTATCTGGGAGTCGATCGACTGTGGTTGCGCTGGTACGATTCTGAAGGCAATTGGATTCCCACTCCCGAGGAACGTGCAGAACATGAGCAACAGCGCGCCGAACATGAGCAACAGCGCGCCGACCAAGAACAAGAACGCGCCGAACTTGCCGAAGCTAGGTTAGAGTTTTTGATGCAAAGACTGCGGGAATCTGGCATCGATCCCGATCGATTCTTGAACAGTTAATGCTGAATATAGCGGGTTTTGTAGAAAGTGCGATCGCTCTTTTAATGAGTATAGGAAAAAAGGGCGCTCGACATTTTACTTACCTCAGCCTGACACACAACAATAATGCTCTAATTAAAATTGGTTGAGTGTTCGATTACTAGCTAAATAAAATGAGCCAAACTGTAGAAGAAAGTGTCCTCTAGCAACCAAAGCAATTAATTAAAAGTGCGTAGGTTGGGCACGAGCGAACGAACTTTCCGTTTCACTCCGCCCAACATTTTCGCTACAATTTTCCTTGATCCAAGCGTATTGGTCTATAATATCTTTAGCATCTTTTCGCTAAAAAGCAATTTATGGAACCTTTATCAAAAGAACGCTGTGCCGCCTGCCGCCCCAACTCTCCCCGCGTCACAGCTTACGAAATTGTCCAACTAAAACCTCAAATTCCCGACTGGAATTTCATCGAAAAAGATGGCGTTCCCCAATTAGAACGCACTTACAAATTCCCAGATTTCAAAAGTGCGATCGCCTTTACAAACAGCGTCGGCGAAGCCGCAGAAACTGAAGGACATCACCCCGCACTGTTAACCGAGTGGGGGAAAGTTACCGTTACTTGGTGGACTCACGAGATTTCTGGACTGCACCGCAATGATTTTATTATGGCTGCGAAAACAGATGCGATCGCCAATCAATTCCCAACATAAAATCAGACTTATCGGCCGATCGTAGTCTAAGAACTCACAGCTCCGGGTATCAGCGGTGAATGCAGTTGACTCGCATTCAAGAACTCCAGATTTAATCGGTAGCCGACATTTCGCACAGTTTGAATCAGGCTCGGCTGTCGAGGGTCGATTTCGATTTTTTTACGCAGAGAGAGTACGTGAGTGTCGATCGTCCGGGGGTTGTCGATCGCATCGGGCCACGCCCGACGCAGCAAATCCGATCGCGACAGCGGCACCCCTCCAGCTTGAGCCAGCACGTACAGCAAGCTAAATTCTTGAGGAGTCAGCTCGATGTGTTGCTCGTACAACCTCACTCGGCGCTGTACCAAATCAATTTGCAACAGCCCGCACTCCAGCGTCGCTGACGGTATCATCGTGCGGTTGCGCCGCATCAGAGCCTCCACCCTGGCCATAAACTCTTGCATCCCAAACGGTTTAGTCAGGTAATCGTCTGCCCCCGACTTCAAACCTTCAACAATATCCGATTCCGAATTCCGCGCCGACAGCATCAAAATCAGCGACTGCTGCTGCTGCCCGAGCCAGCGGCAAAATTCCAAACCGTCCCCATCCGGCAATTGGGCATCCAGAATGACTAGGGTTGGCTGGCGGCTGAAAAATATTTCCCTAGCGTGACTGATATCCGCTGACTGGTGCACCCAGTGACCGACTTGCTGTAGGTGCCAGCCCAAGAGCGATCGCAGGTGCGGATTCCCTTCAACAATTGAAATACTTGCAGATCCCACAGAGGCGAGCTTCCCTTATCACTAATGGCTACAAGGTTAACAGAGCTTTTGTCAAGGTTTTGTAACCAGCGCTACTCAAGCATTAGCTCCGTTTAAAGCGGAGAACAAACCGAGGGGATGAATTTTAAAGATTTGGTCAATTTGGGATCGTCAGCCCCCAGAAAGGTTAAATCATTCTGGCGGTGAGCTTACAATGAAAATAAGACAGTATAAAGCCGATCGACCCCATGCCCCAACCGCCTGCCAAAACCGATCCCCCCGACCCAGCCCCCATTCCCAGGAGGTTGACAAATCGCGCAACTGAAACTAAAATTCCTCCAACCGTTCGCTCGGTAGCCGGAACACTCACCCACTTTGACCGCAAAATTCAGCAACATCCCGACTCAATTAAACGCACGGCGAATTATCTAGGTGCGCGCAAAAAAATCGAGCCACTGCATTGCAGCGAGTGAAATTTTTTATGGAGCATAGTCCTGTAGGTTGATTTATTGAATTTTACTGAAAATAGCTGAATTATCTGCGCTATGAAAGCAGTAAGCATTATTCACCAATTGGATACCTACTCAACCCCAAGACAAGCGGCCGAACATTTTGGAGTTTGCCTGCACACGCTCAGACGGTGAGAGAATGATGGCATCATCAAAACCATCCGCACACCTGCGGGTCAACGACGATACTCAATTAATTCTTATGCCGGACAAAACAAAACCAACCTTAGAACAATTCTGTACGCCAGAGTCTCCAGTCTGCATCAAAAACCTGACCTTGACCGACAAGTTGCAAAATTACTGGAACTCTATCCATCAGCCGAACTCATTACCGACATTGCCTCCGGGCTTAACTTCAAAAGGCAAGGACTTAGATCCGTTTTGGAATCCGTCCGTACAGGCAATGTCGGCTCTATTATTGTTGCCCACAAAGACCGACTTGCCTTCTTTGGCTTTGAACTCATTGAATGGCTCTGTCAACTCGATGGAACAAAAATCGTGGTTCTCAACCAAGACAATCTTTCTCCAGAACGAGAAATGGTCGAAGACATCCTTGCCATTATTCACGTCTTTTCCTGTAGACTCTACGGACTCCGAAAGTATAAAACTAAAATCAAGGAAGATTCAGATTTATCCAGATCCCGCACTAGCCAAAATTTGGAAGACGTGGATGGCGGCAACGCGATATTGCTACAACCAGGCAATTTCTCAGCAAAAGCAAAACCGCTTAAGTAAGCTCAAATTGCGTAATAAAATTATGCAATCAGATTTGCCAAAGTGGGTAAAAGATGCACCGTGTCATATCAGGCAAAATGCTATTTTCGACGCTCACCGAGCATATTCTGCAAGCAAGGATGCCAAGTATCGAAGCATTCGCGACCCTCGCTCTACGGTTAAATTCAATGATGCTAACTTCATAGATGGGATGTGGTTCAAGTCAAAAGTTAAAGGGCTAAAGTTCACCACATCTGAACCTATTCCAACGTCTTGCAAATATGGCACTCAGCTCGTTTTGAATCGCGGTAACTGGTTCGCTATTTTTCCTGAAGAATATAACTCACAACCCTCAGAAGCTCGTTCAGCAATTGCTTTAGACCCCGGTATTCGGACATTTATTACGGGTTACGATTCGGCAAAAGTAATTGAGATTGGTAGTGGAGATATCGGAAGAATCACCCGCCTGTGTCAATATCTTGACGAGTTAATAGGAAAGATGGCTAGAGTATCTGCCAAACAACGAAGAGCGATGAGAAAGGCTGCGGGAAGAATCAGAAGTAAGATTCAAAACCTGATTGAGGAACTTCACAAAAAAGCTGCACACTTTCTAACCACAAATTACCACGTTATCTTCCTGCCAACATTTGAAACGTCTCAAATGGTGAGACGCGCCCAACGGAAGATCAATAAGAAATCAGCCCGTCAAATGCTGACATGGGCGCATTATCGCTTTAAGCAAATCATCAAACATCAAGCCGACAGAAATGGTTCGATTGTTGTTGATGTATCTGAAGCCTATACGTCCAAAACTTGTAGCAAATGCGGTCACATTCATCGCAAGCTTGGTGGCTCTAAAGTGTTCAAATGTCCGAATTGCCAAACGGTAATTGAACGAGATTTGAACGGCGCACGTAATATCTTGTTACGTGCTTTGTCGGATTCGACCTGTTCTGTCAGCGATGACGGGATTGCTATCGTTACATCTCCAGCATTGCACAGCTATGTAGAGAAATGTTCAGCGTAAATGAATCAGGGTAGCCTGTTGAGCAGGGTAAAAACTTTTATTTAGAAATAGCCTCAAGCTGAACCAATCAGCATCAATCGAGGCCGTTCCTAAATCCCGCCGTCATTATACACACCACAAAGGATTTCAAACTCACATCATGCTACAAGACACCCAAACAATCCGGCACTACCAAAAACTCACCGACGCCCTCGTCGAAATGTGGAATAGAGGTTATCGCTTCGATGACCTGCGGCTTTACTTAGATGGCTATTTAGCAGCCCTGCGGCATTCCAATAGTTTGGAACCTTATCTGATTCACAGATTAGAGGAAGAAGCAGCCCGTTACATTCACGACCCTTCCAATTTTGCAATGCCCCAGACACAAACTGAAGCAGACTACTATTAAATAGCAAATTCGGTTCGATAAACCTTTGATGAATTGGGAATTGGGAATTGGGAATTGGGAATTGGGAATTGGGAATTGGGAATTGGGAATTGGGAATTGGGCATCGGGCATCGGGCATCGGGCATTGGGAATTGGGAATTGGGCATCGGGAATTGATTGTTTGTCATTTCCTTCTTTTTCCTCGTTTTTCCTTCTTCCTTCTGCTATAAATCAACCTAATTCAACGTAATACCATGTCCGGTCGATTACCCTGATTTCTGTAGGGGCGGGTTCACCAATAATATTTGCCAAAAACGGACAATCTCAAAAACCCGTCCCGGCAATTGTATTATGGGCGATCGGACATGATATAAAACCCGATGGCTGTTATATCCCCGACTTCTTTAAGAAGTCGGGGATATGTTTGTTATGTCTAATTTAAGAAGCCAAAGCGACTTCTACAACTTGTTGCAATTCGCCCTTTTGATACATCTCGATCATAATATCCGAGCCGCCAACAAAGTCGCCGTTGATATAAACTTGGGGAATTGTCGGCCAGTTGGAATACTCTTTAACGCCTTGACGAATTTCTTGGTCTGCCAAAACATCAACTGTTTCGTAAGGCACTCCCAAAGTATTGAGAATTTGCACCACAGTATTAGAAAAACCGCACTGGGGCATCAACTTATTGCCCTTCATAAACACCATGATTTTGTTTTGCTTAACCAAGTCGTCAATTCTTTGATGTGCTGCTGTACTCATGGTAGCTCCTAATATTGTTTGAAAATTTTTAAACGTTGACTGACGCAGAAACCGGGTTTTTTACGAAAATCTTTCGTTACAGCCATATATTCCGGTTAAAAAACCCGGTTTATGCAGGTTTTTGTGCGTAAGTGGAGCAGTTGTATTTCAAGCAACTATTGACACCAGCACAAACTTGCGATCGACAATTGCCACTCAACAATTAAGCAACTTGACTTTTGGCTTCCCATTCTGCGGGAGTTAAAGTTTCCAAGCCCAAAGCGTGGATAGCTTCACTAGCCATTGCCTGTTTGAGAGCGCCGTAGACCAGTTGGTGCTGCTGTACTCGGCTTTTTCCTTCAAAGGCGGCAGAGACTACTCTCGCCTGGTAGTGGTCGCCGCCGCCGGTCAAATCGTCAACTTGTATTTTAGCGTCGGGCAACCCTGCCTTAATCATTTCTGCTACTTGAGACGGTGTAACCATTGGTTTCTGTGATAAACGGCTGTAATTTAGATTTTAGTGGAACTATTTTGTCGATGAGCTCGGTTGACTGCTGGCAGGCCGGGGAAAGGGCGAATCCACAAAACCCAATTCCAGTAACTGCTGGTAAGCTTTCTTGCCCAAGTCGCGAGTTGGCTGCTGCGATCGAATAATCTGAATCAGCAGGGGGACAGCCAGTTCGGGTTTATTTTGCGCCCGGTGTACCAACGCCAGCCGATAGGTAGCTTCGTCGCGCATTTGGGCTGTTTCTACAGCTTTGGTGCGGTGGCTTTCGGCCAAGCGGATGTCAATTCCGGCAAAACTGCTACCCAGTTGTTGGTAGAAGTTGGACAGTTGATTGAAAATTTGGCGGGATTCTTGGAGCTTTTGAATAGCGAGTGCGTAATTCTGATCGGAAATAGCACTGCTGGCTTCTGTCATCAAACGCTGGCCTCCCTGGACACTCAGCAGGCTGCTGTCTTGCGTCAGAGGGCGGAGATTGTTGGGGTCTGTGGGGTCGTCGGCGGGTTCGACTTGCGGTTGGTTCTCTGGCCCCGAAGGTTGTTGTGCTTGGACTTGAAGCGGTTGCAACAGGGTAAAAGCTGCGATCGCCCCGATCGTAATCCGGGCAGTGGAGCGAAGCCAGCAAACAGTTCCAGAGTATACCATGAAATTACTTTGCGCCTGTGCGCTTTAAAAAAATATTTAGCTTGAACCGATCTTACCATTGGCGATCGCAACCGGCTAAGTATAAACCAAATTTGTTGAAATGTCAAAGGGTGCGCGATCGGGCAAAAGGCTCTTGAGGAAAAATTCAAGTAGAGACTTGACAGGTTGTTCTCATTGTGAGAACATAGAGGTGTCGTTTAAAAAACGGTACTGGAATGAGACTAAAGTCCACAAGAAATCTTCTGAGTGCGATCGAACCCTACGGTGATGTCCCAAGTGCGATCGAATCCTGGTGCAAGGTCATGGAAGACAACGATTGGAAATCGCTAGAAGAGATCCGACAGGGGTATTCTAAATCGGTCGATCAAGTCTATGGATATACTATTTTTAATATTAAAGGTAAACATTATAGATTAATTGTACAAATTAACTATAGCACCGGATATGTACTTTTTAAGAAGTTTTTAACCCATGCCGAATATAGCAAAATCAACTGGAATGATGAAGATGAAGTCAAGCAAAAAATAGGTTAATCTTACCCTAAATACATCGGGAAATCCTTACAGATTCCCTGATGTATTCAATCAATAAATTAAAAACATTAACTCCAATGGTTAAAAGCATGACACCGAGAAACAAACACCCACCTCGGAGAAACTTCAGGACAATATTATTCCTGCTTTCTTCTTCCTTTTGTTGTCATAAAGAATTGAATGAACTATGAACATCACAATTGAAAAAATAGCTTACGGTCAACTGCTGGCGAAATCGCAGCCTAAGCCCATCCTGAACGAAGAAGATTACGATCTTGCCCTCGCAGAATTAGGATCTCTGATGTCCCAGGAAGAATTAACACTAGAAGAAGAAACTTTACTGAGTCTCTGGGGGCTGTTGATCGAAGAATACGAAGCCAAGTATTACCCAATTCCCGAAGCGACTCCCCGGGATGTTCTATTGCATCTCATCGAAGTTCGCGAACTCAAACAAGCCGATTTAGTGGGCGTGATTGGTTCCAAAGGAGTAGTCTCTGAGGTGGTTAATGGGAAACGGGCGATTAGCAAGGCGCAAGCTAAGGCGCTGGGAGAATTTTTTAATGTTAATCCTAGCGTGTTTATTTGAGGGGATTTGCTGAATCATTATTAATAAGCCTTTTACGGGCGGGCTAGAAGCCCAACCCCTACTCCCCACAAGAATAAAATTCAGTTTTTGTGGAACAGGCATCCTGCCTGTTCTTGAGAATACAGTAAGACTGGATTAAAATTAAACACAGGCATTTCTGATGACACAACCGATCGCACTTTCCGCGACTACCTTACAAAATTATCAAGGTATCGGAGTCCCCGATGAAAGTCTGGCAGTGATTTTGCAGCGCGGGGGCGATGAATTGCTGCTGTCAAAAGTTCCCAACCGCTTTACAGTCCGCCCCTCACCAACAGCATCAGCTTCAAACGATTGGGCTGCAACAACTGGGGCAAAACTCAACCGTCGCGTCGGCCAAACGAATCTCGAAGAATATCTCGTTGCGCCCTCTAGCCTAGAAGCAGCAATGCAAGCAGCCCGCGCCAGCGATGCTGTAGCTTTTGCCAGCCACGTCTATTGCCCCGCGAACAATCCGAGTACATTCTTTTATTTAACCGACCAAATTACGATTCAATTTGGCGAACAAGTAGACGAACAATCGCGAAAGTCGATCGCCAATGCAGCAGCTTTAAAAATAGTCCGGCCAGTAGAAGGAATTCCCAACACTTTCGTCTGCTTCGTCACCAAACAAGCAACAGAAAACCCGGTCAAAATTGCCAACCGCCTGACAAGATATCCAGAAGTTCTCGTAGCGGAACCCAACATTTTAGTAAAGACGCAGCAGCATTACACGCCCCGCGATCCGCTTTATCCCAAACAGTGGTATCTCAATAACAAAGGCGGCAACCAACTTGTCGGCGGCGCTCAAATTTATGCAGAACCAGCTTGGGACATGACTCGCGGAGTTCGATCGATCGTAATTGCGATCGCCGACGATTCAGTTGACATCACCCACCCAGATTTTCTAGGCCAAGGCAAAATCGTCTCACCCATTGATTTCAAAGACGGCGACACTTCCCCGATGCCAGTCGCAGACTCAGACAACCACGGTACAAGTTGTGCCGGCGTCGCCGCTGCTGAAGAAAACGGCAAAGGCATTGTCGGCGTCGCCCCCGGCTGCGCCCTGATGCCCATCCGTACCACGGGTTTTCTCGATGACGATTCTGTCGAAAAAATGTTTAATTGGGCGATCGAAAAAGGGGCTGCCGTCATTTCTTGCAGTTGGGGCCCAGGGGCAGTTTATTTTCCCCTTTCCCTGCGACAAAGTGCAGTCATCACCAAAGCAGCAACCCAAGGGCGGGGCGGCAGAGGCTGCGTTATTCTGTTCGCAGCCGGCAATGCCAACCGCCCAGTCAACGGTACTGTTAACGAACAAGGCTGGCCCAACAACGTCGTGGAGGGTCAAACTAATTGGCTGGCGGGATTTGCCGTTCACCCAGACGTAATTGCCGTCAGCGCTTCCACTTCCCTCAACAAAAAAGCAGCTTACAGCAATTGGGGCACAAGCATCTCGGTGTGTGCCCCCAGCAACAACGCGCCGCCGGGAACCTGGCTGCAAGAAACCGGATTTATCGGCACGCCGCCGGAGGTGACGCAGTATTTGCCCGGTTTGGGGGTGTTTTCTGCCGATCGAGTCGGGGTTGCCGGCTACGATTCGGGGGACTACACAAATACCTTTGGCGGCACTTCCAGCGCCACTCCAGTAGTCGCTGGGGTTGCAGCTTTGGTGCTTTCGGCGAACCCTCGTTTGACGGCGCGGGAAGTGCGGGGAATTCTCGAACAAACTGCTGACAAAATTGTCGATCCCGATCCCGATCCCCAGTTGGGCAATCGCATGGGAAATTACGATACTAACAACCGCCGCAGCGATTGGTTCGGTTACGGGAAAGTGAATGCTTTTAAAGCTGTGCAAGCTGCTGTGAGAAAGGGCGGCGGCAATCCGAATATCGGGGGTGCGATGTTCAGCGATATTTCTGGACATTGGGCACAGAAGTTTATTGAAACTTTGGCGGCGGCGAATATAATTAGCGGTTTTCCTGACGGTTATTTTAGGCCTGATGACAGTTTAAATCGCGCTCAATATGCGGCGCTGTTGGTGAGTGCGTTTAGTCCGATTCCGAGGGTGCCGGCTACAAATTTTATTGATGTTTCTGCTAGTTTTTGGGCGAGAAGTGCGATCGAACGGGCAAATCGGGCCGGGTTTTTGTCGGGGTTTCCGGGGTTGAAGTTCGGCCCGAATCAGAATTTGACTAAGAGTGAGGCGATCGTGTCTTTGGTTAACGGTTTGGAACTTAAGGGCGGCAATCCTGATTCTTTGAAAGTTTACACCGATCGATCTCAGATTCCTAATTTTGCTTTAAGTGCGATCGCCACAGCAACTGCTTTGAAGATTGTGGTTAATTATCCTTCCCGCGATTGGCTTTCGCCGCAGCGGGATATCACCCGCGCTGAGATTTCAGCTTTGATTTACCAGACTTTGGTGGCGATTAATCGGGCAAAGGCGATCGATTCTCCTTACATTGTCTAATGTCAATTGGTTTGTAGTGAGGACTTCCGTCCTGTCCCAGGTGCGTAGTCAGAACTTCCGTCCTCTTCCCCGCGAGGGGACAAGCAGCAACCAGCACGACACGGATACACGGAGGATAGCCAAAGTAGCCAATTAGCT
>NZ_JAUBWA010000174.1:0-10718 GCF_036702825.1 Microcoleus sp. A003_D6
CAGCTTCCTCAGCAGGTGAAATCTTAACGGTAGAATGCGGGTTTCAGTCGCTGCCCAAAAAACTGTCCGGAGTATTGCTTTATTGAAAAAAGCAGCAGTGAGGAGCCAGACTGATAAAAAGCATTTAACTACTTGCGGGACATATTAGTAGAGCAAGGATTCCTTGCCCTACTAACAGCCTTAAAGCAGAGTAATTGCAGTCGAGGCCTGACCGCCGATCGGACCTGCACCAAAGCCTAAATTCACCACACCACGACGGGGACCAAGAGGATTGTTCATCGTCAGCACAACGCTAGATTGACCGGGGTTAAAGTTGACCGTTCCTCCATTAGGAGTCACACTACCAGATGGATTGATAATATTGTAGTCCACGTTGTTCACAGGTTGACGACCACCAGGGGCAGCAATCAAAAAGTCGATCGAAGCCGAACCCGAAATATCACCAGTCCGGTTAATCGTGAAAGTTCCAGCCGCGCCATCAGCAATAGAACCAGGAGACGAACCGTAAGAGAAGAAAGTCGGAGGCGCAACAGTAGAATCAAGAATACTCAAAACCGCCGTTGATGGACTCGCCAAACTGCCACCACTTATGAACAAATTCACAGTTTCAGTAGGCTCTATGCGACCATCAAATAAAGTTTGAACCGGAACTTGTGCGCTAGCTTGTCCAGGCGCAAAAGTGACCGCTTGATTCACACGGGTGTAATCTGGTGCAGTGCCCCCACCCAAAGCAGTACCATTACCAGTGGTGAACGAAATTGTAGCCCCTATCGAAAGATCCCCAGCACGATTAATCGTAATTGGCGCAGTGCTACCCTCGTTGACGCTGTAAGCAGCCGCACTGAAGAAAAACGTGTTTTGACCGGGTGTCGGCGTCGGCGTCGGCGTTGGAGTCGGAGTTGGCGCGACATCATTAATCGTCAAAATAGACGGATTACTGCCCACATTGCCACCGCTAAGCACCAAATTCACAGTTTCCGGCGATTCCAAAAGCAAATCGTTCAAAGAAGTCACTGTGAAACTAGCAATAGTTTGCCCCGCAGCAAAATTCAACGCCCCCGCAGCCAAAGTGTAATCGGGTGATGTCCCAGAAGCATTTGCGGAACCGTCAACAGTAGCGTAGTTAATCGATGCAGCCGCCGTACCACCTGTGCGAGTCACGTTAATCGTAGCCACGCCGCCTTCATTCACCGTGTAACTTCCTTGCTCGAATTGGAAGACACTTGCAGGTGTTGGAGTTGGCGTCGGCGTTGGCGTTGGCGTCGGCGTCGGCGTCACATCATTGCCTTGATATTGAATACTCCGCACTAGGTAGTCGGAACTATCGCTTTTGAATGCGGTGGCGGTGTAGGCAGCGGTAGGGCTATCGTAGGCTTTGGCAGAGAACCGCAGTTCGTCAAAAGCAGCGCCGGTGAGAGGGTTTGCTTCTACCTTGAATTGGAAATTGCCATCGGCACGATCGGCAGTAAAAGTCACTCCATTTGAAGACACAGAGAGAGGTTTTGGAGTGGTCGGAGCGTTGAGGCGAGTGATGGTAAAATTGGTAGCCGGTACCAAAACCCCATTATTGAAGATTTGCAGCAAACCAACTTCATTGCCTTGATCGCCCGTTCCAGGAGCTGTTTTGACGCTCAATGAACTTAGGTCGATCGTGGCGCTAGTCACGTCTTTGTTATCCGCCCATTTCACCTTCAGCGCCTGAGATTGATTGGTGTTGGGGTCATAGTTGATTTCCGCCCGCACTTTATTGACATCGGTGAACCAACCATCATAAGCAGATGGGACACCAATACCACCGGTACTGCCGTAACTTAACCAGCTTTTAGGGTTTTGGTTCGTTGCTAAAGTGAGGTTGCTGATGGTTGTAGGGTTAAGGTAGTCAGTTTCGGCGCCATCAACAGCTATCCCAGACAGTTTGATACCTTGATTCTGGGAGGCGGTAGCCCATTTTGCAATCAGGTCATCGATGACGCTGTAATTAGTGTTTTGACCCAAAGAACCAGTGAATGAAGTAGCCATAGCTTTCTTTTGATGATGAGTAATTAAGGATTAGAAGTGACTGAAAACCAGAGGTTGGGCTTTCTTTATAGCGATCGGTCACTGCAAGAAAAATTTCGTCGTAAGTACGTGCAGGTAAATCAAGTAAAAATGCTTATACTTTCAAAATGCTTGCCCAATAAGCAGTTGAAGGCTTTATTGTCCCTGATAAAATGTTGAGTGTAATTACTTGCACCTACTTAGGAAGATGCTTATTATTTACTTTCATCATCAATAACGTTGCTCCGGAAAAATTTCCGAGAATTTTTTCATCTCTATAAAAAGCGGGTTTTTCACATCTGTAGAGGAGAGCTTAAATCCCACATTTCGCACCCAACGGCCGCGTACAGTGCTTCAGCGGACAAAAGTGAATTAGCAGAGACAAAGCATCAGTAAAAATACTGAATAATTTATATCTCTAAGGATCGCAAATTAAATAACTTACAATTTTAATTGTTATTGTGGTATTATTGGTGACAATTTAAGACTTAATTGCATTTGTTAATCAGTAATATTACTCAAAAAAACTGCTTTTTGAGGAGTGGAAAATTCACGATTTGAGAGGGAGTAGGTATAAATATCACCCTCGGCACGATCGCACGATCGCCCAAATCTCAGTTTTGGGCCCAAAATCCGAGTAAATGTTGAGCATAATTGCTGATTGACAAATGCTTTCTTAGCTTAAGCTGTTGTGCATTTAATTTGTATGTTGAGGGCGGGCAAGATGCCCACCCCACAAGAGGAAAAATTTATTTGACTATGCAATTTAAATGCGGATTAGCTTAACTTGTTACCAATGGGAGTGAGTTGATTCATCAGACATCTCAAAAAATCCCCAAACCATTGACGTGATAGGCTTTGTGGTTGTTTTGCCGCAGTGTCCAACAACCACAAGGCCTATCAGCCAATAGTCCGGACAGTTTTCAATCACTAACGGCAGAATGCTGGTTTCAGCCTTCTCAGTGAGGTCAAATGCTAACGGTAGAATGAGGGTTTCAGCCTCGGTCTCAAAAACTGTCCGGAGTATTGATCGGCAGCAATTTGATAAATAAGAAGCAGGAATTATAAACCTACCCTCTGATTTGTCAGCGGCAACTCTACAATCAACTCAGTTCCTCCACCCATCTGACTGACACAGTTAATCCGGCCGCCGTGAGCTTGAACAATCACTTGATAGCACACTGAAAGTCCCAAACCAGTGCCTTTCCCCACAGGTTTAGTAGTAAAAAATGGGTCAAAAATCTTGTCTTGAATTTCCGGAGGAATGCCGGTTCCCGTGTCGCGGATAGAGATTGTTACCCAGTCTGGAGCGCTTTGCCAACTGCGGATAGTTAATTCCCCCGGTTTGACGGGTGACTGGAGCGCATCTAAAGCATTGTCAATCAAATTATAAAATACTTGGTTGATTTGACTGGCATGACATTGGACGGGCGGCAAACTGCCGTATTGCTTGTCTATTTTGATATGGGTTTTTAGCTTATTTTGCAGCATCAAAAAACTGCTTTCTAAACCTTCATTCAAATCTACCGGTTGTAATTCAGCGTGGTCTAAACGAGAAAAATTCCGCAGCGTCATCACGATCGAGCGAATCCTCCCGCTTCCTTCCCGCATTGAATTGAGCAGTTTACCAAAGTCTTCTCGAATGTAATCCAGTTCTAGTTCTTCATTGATTCTGACAATTGCCTCCGCTGCTTCCGGGCAGGCATTTCCGGCAAGTTCTAGAGCTTCGTTCAAGACTTTGAAATATTCTTGAGCGTGAAACAAGTTAGCGTGAATAAAATTGTTGGCGTTGTTAATTTCGTGAGCAATTCCCGCTACCATTTGCCCCAAACCGGACATTTTTTCGCTTTGAATCAATTGCTGCTGTGTCGATCGCAATTCTTGGAACGCTGCTTGCAATTGCTGGGTTTGAGCTTGAGATTTGACCGCAGCTTCTCGGACTTTGCTGTAAAGTTCTGCTTGCTGAATGGCGATCGCCATTTGGTCGGCTAGCTGCGACAGCAACTCCATTTCTTGCGACTCCCAATTGCGGGTATCCCCGCACTCGTGAGCAATCAGCAAACCCCACAGTTTACCTGGAAATTTTAAATTACAACTTCCGGCTGTAGGGAGTGAATTTTCTTCGCTTCTCGACGTAACAATCGGCACGATCAGATTAGCTTTTACCTGCAAACGGTCTAAGAAATCAACGTGGCAAGACTCTAAACCGGCATTGAAAATATCATTAATTGCTTTGACTCGCCCTTGCTGGTAAAGATCGGCGTAATCTCCCCGGAAACACTTATCTGCCCCCATATCTCCTAAAATTGAAGGCCAAGGAACCGTCATGTCTTCAACGACAACTTTTCCCTGCCAGTTGTCTTCAAACTGGTAGATAATTACTCGATCGCACTGCAACAGTTGGCGGACTTCCCTCACCGCTGTTTGCAGGATAGTTTCCAGATCCAGGGTACTGCGAATTTGGTTGCCGATCAGTCGCAGCAGCGATTCTTGTTCGGCTTGGCGGCGGGTTTTGCTGTAGAGTTTGGCTTGATTGATCGCGATCGCCAATTGCGATGCTACCCCTTCTAAAAGTTGCCGTTCCCAATTCGTCCATTCCCGTTCGCGATCGCACTGATGCAAGCCAATTATGCCGTTCACTTCACCTTGATAGCGAGTAGCTACTGCCAGCATTGACTTAATTTCCAAAGCTTCAGAAATTTTTCGGGTTTGTTCGTTCAATCCGGGAAAATCCAGAAACCTCGTCAATGCTAGCGACTCTTGCCCAGATACGACTGCGGTTAAGTGCGGGTTGTCAGTAATCGGTACTTTCATGCCCAGTTGGATCGGATAGTCCCCCGCGTTGTACTCTCCCCGCGTGACTAAAGTTTTTTCTGTATTTGATTCTTTGACTAAAATGCTCGCGCGGCTGGACTGTAGCGCTTGCCCCAGCAATCTGCAAGCGGATGTCAAAATTTCTTCTATGTCAAGTGTACTGCGAATTTCGTTATTAATTTGGTTCAGCAAGTTTGATAGCTGAACTTGCTGCTGCATCTGCACGATTATGGCTTTTTGTTGGTCTACTTCCGGCAGCGAAAGACTTTCTTCCTGCCTCCAATTTTCATGTTCAGGCAACCGCGAAGTTAATCTCGGCGAGGGGTTTTCGTGTTCTTGTATTTTTAAAGACATATTTACTCAGCAGTTGTACAGTATTTTGATTGAGCCTGGTTTTTTAAACCTCTGCTTACCCCGCCAAGAGCCCGATCGCAGCTACCAGGACTTTTGGAATATCTTAAGACATTATAAAGGATGCAGCCTGAGCATAGCTATTATTTGCTTTACAAATATTTATAAATATAAAGTATGCGCTCGGCAGCCTACAATACTAATTGTCGCGCCCCATTGAACTCGGTCAAATGTCAAATAAAGTTAACCGCGCGGTTAAGCGAAGAAAATTAATTTAACATCTATCTTTAGTTCAATGTTTGCGCGTTCTATCGTCATGGAAAAATCAATTGCTGACAATTTTCTCCCGCAAGATTGCACCGACAACCTTACCTATGAATTGACAGGTAAAGGTCAGATTAAAATAGCTTTGGCGATCGGGAATTCGCGCCTGCACTGGGGATTATTTGCAGGCAAAACTCTGGAGAAAACATGGGATACAGAGCATCTCAATGCTGATGCTGTTTCCCGGGTCTCCGAGCCGGAAAAATCTGAATATTTGGTACAAACAGTAAGGAGGTCGATCGAGGAAATATCTTCTCAAAATCTCCTTTGTCTTCCTGCTACTCCCGCTTTTTCTAGTCCTCACACACTTTCTTTAGTTCCCCTGCCTTTAGTTATAGCCTCAGTTGTTCCCCAACAAACAGCAATTTGGCAGAGTTATCCTGATGTCCGAATTATTACTTTAGACCAGTTGCCGATCGGGGGACTCTATCCTACCCTAGGAATTGACAGAGCTTTGGCTTTACTCGGTGCTGGCAACCAATTCGGTTGGCCAGTTTTACTTATAGATGCTGGTACAGCTTTAACATTTACTGGGGCTGATGTCAATAGGTATTTAGTTGGGGGCGCCATCTTACCGGGTTTGGGTTTGCAGTTATCGTCCCTAGGTAAAAAAACTGCTGCATTACCCTTAATCAGCTTACCAGAAAATCTGCCGCACCGCTGGGCGAAAGACACTGCGGCGGCAATTCAAAGCGGAGTTGTGTATGCGACGGTGGCAGGAGTTAGGGATTTTATTGAAGATTGGCGGTGTTTGTTTCCTGATAGCAAAATTGCACTCACGGGGGGCGATCGAACTTTGCTACTGCAATATCTCGCCTCAGCTTTTCCCGATACGGCTTCCGCAGTAATTGACGCACCCGAAGCCATTTTTTGGGGAATTAGCCTGTTGACTGTTGACTGTTGTCATTTTATCAATGACCAATGACCAATTCCCAATGACCAATTCCCGATTCCCAATTCCCAATTTACTTAGCAAATTCCCGAATATACTTAGCAACAAGTTCCGGGACTTCCTGCGGTAAATTGCTTTCCCCCGGACTGACTAATTGCAGTTCGGCATTAGGAGCCAGAGCAGCATAGGATTGACACAGAGACGAAGCTGCGGGCGAATCTTCAGAACCGTGCAAAAGCAAAACAGGCGCTTTGAGCAAAGGCAAATTCTCATCAACTAACTCCGCTGTAATTTCGGCCTGCCGCCGCCGGAACAGCAACTGCACCGCAACTGGGGACTGAATCAACTGCTGTCTGAACTTTAGCAGTCCGTCAATCTTGTTTTGGCGGCCCAGCAACTTAGCAAATGGAGAGATCGATCGCAGCAACCAGAAAGCCAGCGGAGGTTTGCCGATCAGCCAGTTAGCAGTCTGCCACCGCCCCCGCCGGTTGCCAACCTTTACGCCTTCTGGGGCCAGCAACACCAAACCCTGAACTCGATCGGGATATTTGATCGCGTAGCTGGCGGCCACCCAGCCGCCCACAGAGTGACCGATTAAATAAACCTCTGGCAGCTTCAAAGTATCGAGGTATTGGGCGAGACATTCTACTTCCAGGTCGATCGAATAATGAATTTTCGGGCGTTCCGAGTCGCCAAACCCCAGCAAATCCGGTGCGAAGCATTGGTAGTAGGGGCTCAAATGTTCGATCGTCCTCAGCCACTGACTGCTGTCGAGCCAAGAACCGTGCAAAAATACTAAATTCGGCCCTTGACCGACTTCGTGCCAAAAGATTTGCCCTACAGAGAGTTTGACCCGAGAATTGCGTAGCGGTGAGTACATCCGGTTAAATATTTAGCAATAAAAAGATGATTAATTTAATGTTCAGAGTTTTTGAATAAAAGTAGGAAAACATTAAAAATTCATTCCACAGTCATCACAGACAACTTTTGACGGCCAGGTAATTTCCGACTTTTCTCAAATTTGGATGCCCCGCCAGTTTACGCCAAAGTTGTCAGGCCTTGAAAATAGTCCTGTAAGTGTTGGTCGTTATCGTGGCTGAGCTGGCCCTGGGGCAGCGATGCTGGCAAAAAAGCCTCAACCTCGCTGACTTCAAGCGTATCCTGAACTTGCATCTTTCCCTGCACCTCTGCTGCCACCACGATACAAATAGAGTGCAAGCGAGGGTCTCGATCGGCTGCCGAATAAACACCCACCAAGCGGCGGATTTTGACTAAATCGAGTCCTGTTTCCTCCGCTAATTCCCGCCGCACTGTCGTCGGGATATCCTCTCCCCAATCCACCATACCTCCGGGCAGTCCCCAGCGACCGTTGTCGCGGCGGCGAATCAACACAATTCGCCCGTCAGGCAATACAGGAATCACCGCAGTACCAGTGACGGGATGGCGAAAAATCAGCCCCAGCACAGTTTGTACAATTTGCCACAATCGACGCATAAACTCAAAAGCTTGTTTAGGGAAAAGTAATTTCAGGTTTCCGAGCTGCGAGCTCAAAAGTCTTAATTTTTAATTTTTGATTGAGTCTAGAGGTCTGGCAAGTCTGCTAAAATCTCCGCCGCGTGAGTTTCTGGTTTGACTTTGCGGTAAACTTCTTCAATCCTACCATCAGGGTCGATCGCTCGACGGCGATCGAGTAATTCCCATAAATTCTTTTCCCATAAATTTTTTTGAACCCGTAACAGCCGTAGTTGGCTTTCGGGACTTCGGCGTTTGAGTCGCACGGCCTGGGGTATTATCCCGATGCTAAAAATAGAGTACAACTCGCCGCCGGAGAAAATCTGCGAGGCTTACTAAATTGCCGATCGCGTCGCGCAGGCTGAAAATAGGAGCTACGCCACCGGAATTAAGGTCATTTGTCCTATTTGTCAATAACTTATCGGAATCTTCTCGAAGATGGAAAACACGCCGTCCCCACCAAGGCCCAGATTCCCACCGTCTCAAGGGACGAAGAGTCAAGAGTGTTCTTTTCGATCCGTCCTGTACCGGGTGTGCTATAATCGTCATCGGTCTAAAATTGAGTATAACTAGACAACGTAAAAACTTAACTCAATTAGTTGAGTGCGTAGTTACACCGATAGGTGTTGCGGTTTAGGAAAGCTAAATTTGAAGAAAACCTAGCTACATAAGAACCGATCGAGTACGGTAGGGCATACCGGAATTCACGTTTGGGGAGAAGACACCTCTACTTTGGCGCTCAGAAATTCTGTCGCAAGCAAGTGACTTCGCCCAAGCAAGAATGTCAGTAACGAAGAGTGCCCAGAATGTCAATATTAAGAATCCCCGGGCTTTCAGATCCGGGGAGTGTCCATGTTTATTAGTGAGGTCATAATGGCTAAGCGCCGCAATCTCAAGAAAGAGAAGGCACAACGAAATCAAGCATACGCTCGCAAGTTTCGCAAGCGGAGAAATCAAGATATGTTCTCCAACAAGAGAAGGCGATTTGACGGCGGCAACGGCGGTGGTATGGGCGCCATGAGCGGCGGCGGCAGGGACAAAGACATGGCTGCTGCTGAAGATTAATTGAGTCAGGCTATCTGCCGAACTTCGTAGAACCCGAGTGGAAAACACGATCGTTCTTTCGGAGAGATAGCCAGCCTGAATGTTTCCCAGAATTTAACGATGTTTAGGCGATCCGATCGCGCGCAGCGATAAGTGATTTTCTCACTTGTTCAAACCCGGTACCCCCGTAACTATTGCGAGCCGCCACCACTTGCTGAGGTGCGATCGCGCTGTAAATGTCTGTCTCAAACGCAGGGTGCAAGTCTTTCCACTCCTCAATTGTCAAATCTTTGAGGAGTTTGCCCCCCGAAAGGCAAGTTTTGACGACTTTGCCCACGAGGTTGTAAGCTTCCCGGAAGGGAACCCCTTTGGCCGCCAAGTAGTCTGCTACGTCTGTAGCGTTAGAAAAGTCTTCCGTAACGGCAGCGGCGAGGCGATCGCCCCTGAAGGCGATTCCTTCCCGCAGCAAAATCGTCATAGCTTCCAAGCAACCTTGTACCGTTTTGACGGTATCAAACAAAGCTTCTTTATCTTCTTGCAAATCTTTGTTGTAGGCCAAAGGAAGTCCCTTCATTACTACGAGCAAGGCTTGTAAATGACCGAACACCCGCCCCGCTTTGCCCCGCACCAACTCCGGCACGTCGGGATTTTTTTTCTGGGGCATGATGCTAGAACCCGTAGCGCAGCTATCTTTGAGCGTAATAAATCCAAATTCGTGAGAAGACCACAAAATCATTTCTTCTGACAAGCGGCTCAGGTGTACCATAATCAAGCTGCTAGCCGCGAGAAATTCGATCGCAAAATCTCGATCGCTCACTCCATCTAAGCTGTTAGCATAAACCTTGTCAAACTGCAATAGTTCTGCCGTATAATGTCGGTCGATCGGGAAAGTCGTTCCCGCCAGGGCGCCGCAACCCAAAGGCGAAATATTCACCCGCTTGCAGATATCGCCGAGGCGTTCCCAATCGCGATCGGACATTTCAAAATAAGCTAACAGGTAATGAGCCAAACTGATGGGCTGAGCGCGCTGCAAGTGCGTGTAACCGGGGATTAAAGTTTCCACGTTAGTCTCAGCAATATCGAGCAAAACCCCTTGAAATTCCCGCAATTGCTCGCGAATTCCTGCGATGCGATCGCGCAAATACAAGCGAGTATCAGTACCTGCTTGATCGTTGCGCGATCGGGCCGTGTGCAGCTTTTTGCCCGCATCCCCCACGATATCCGTCAGCCGCTTCTCCACAGCGAAGTGAACGTCTTCTGCATCAACTCCCGGAACAAAAAGTCCTTGGCGGTATTCGCTGCGGATCTGTTCCAAACCATTGACTAACTGTTCGCCTTCTGCTGCGGAAATAATCCCCGTTTTTGCCAGCATTTTAGCGTGAGCGACAGAACCAGTCAAGTCGTACTCGATCAGTTCAATATCGAAGCCAATACTAGCATTGAATAGGGCGATCGCCGGGTGCAGCGCCGATTCAAATCTTTGACTCCAAGTTTTTTGTTGTGTTGTCATTGCTGAAGCTAAAACTAGATTATATGTCTTTTGCAGAAGTCTATAAAAACCGATTGGTTGCAAAGACTTTAGTCCTTCCTCCGGTTTGTAGTCGGGACTTTAGTCCTCCCTCCCCAATGCGGCACGAAAAAACTCAAGTCCTGACTACAAACTTTATATAGGGCTTGCCGAAAAAGCCTAAAACCTGGACAGAGAAAGACTTTGACTGGTTTGAACGCTCCGCGTGTGCAAGCT
>NZ_JAUBWA010000175.1:0-10714 GCF_036702825.1 Microcoleus sp. A003_D6
GCGAGCAAACGCGGTGAGTTTGGGAACCTGAGTAATCAGGATATTAAGGTTGCAAAATCTTAAGAATCTCAGTCGCTTTAGCGCTGAGAGTGTCAATTTCAAGTTAGTCTTTCAAAAGGAAGTGAACTCAGTGACAGAAGATCCGATTACAGTCTTGCTCATCGACGATCAGCCAATGATCGGCGAAGCAGTTCGTCGAATGTTGCTTCCAGAAAAAGATATCACCTTTCATTACTGTAACGACCCTACCCAGGCGATCAAAGTTGCGAGGTCATGTCAACCAACAGTCATCTTACAAGACCTAGTGATGCCAGAGATGGACGGACTGGTCTTAGTACGCTTTTTGCGAGCCAATAACGCTCCCACAAAATATGTTCCGCTGATCGTTCTCTCTAGTAAAGAAGAACCGCTGATTAAAGCAAAAGCTTTTGCTTTAGGGGCAAACGATTATATCGTTAAACTCCCAGACAAGGCAGAACTAATAGCTCGTATCCGCTACCACTCTAAAGCCTATGTAAACCTTCTCAAGCGAAACGAAGCCGAAGCCATCCTCCAATCTGAAAACTTCCGCATGGCTAAAGAACTAGATATGTTGCGTCAAATGCAACAGATGATTCTTCCTACAGCAGACGAACTAGACGCCATCGAAGGTTTAGAAATTGCAGGGTTTATGGAACCCGCCGACGAAATAGGCGGCGACTACTATGACATTCTTTACGTAGACGGAATCGTCACAATTGGCATCGGTGATGTCACCGGACACGGACTCGAAAGTGGCATTTTAATGGTAATGACGCAAACAGCAGTTCGGACTCTTAAAGAAATTCGAGAACTCGATCCAGTTAAATTTTTAGATGCACTAAATCGCACTATTTATAAAAATGTTCAACGGATGAATTCTGAGAAGAATTTGACGTTAGTCATTCTCACCTATACAAAAGGTAGAATAAGTATCAGCGGTCAGCATGAGGAAACTATTGTAGTGCGAAAGGGCGGGCTGGTTGAGCGCGTTGACACGATGAATCTAGGCTTCCCTATTGGATTAGATGAAGAAATTACTGAATTCATCAATCATACAATCATTGAATTAAAGGAGGGGGATGGAATTGTCCTCTATACCGACGGAATTCCTGAAGCTTATAACCTTGATAAAGAACAGTATGGGATGGAAAAATTCTGCGAAGTTATTAGTCATAATTGGGCCTGCTCGGCCGAAGAAATAAAACAAGCGATCGTTGACGACCTTAAACTATTTATTGGCAAGCAGAAAGTTTTTGATGACATTACTTTACTGGTGATCAAGCAGGAAGCATCTGATAACCTAGAATCATTTGAGGAACAAGAATTATTGGAGGAACAAGAATCATTTGAGGAACAAGAATTATTGGAGGAACAAGAATCATTTGAGGAACAAGAATCATTTGAGGAACAAGAATTATTGGATGAAGTCAAAGAAAATGTCAACAAAAAGAATATATTTAACATTTTTCGCAAATGATGTGCGTAGGTTGCCATGAACATTTTGCAGTTAGCAATTAACCTTAAAGCCTCACAAAATGGTAACTCGTTCTGCATCCAGCACAAATATCCCGAAAAACCAAAAAAATGTCATAAGCAACTAATGAAATTGTTGATGATACCACAATACGCTTGGGTTAACACTGTTAATTCCCCGGAGATCCCCCTAAATCCCCCTTAAAAAGGGGGACTTTGATCGAGTTCTTGTCCCCCCCTTTTTTAAGGGGGGCTAGGGGGATCGGCCCGAGCTGAACCGTATTGGATGATACAAACCTTTATCGATTAATAGGTAACAGAGATGATCCAGCTTGTTGGAGATTTTATTGAAGAGTTTTCTCGGTCACATGATTCTTTAGAACTGAGCTTTATTTCCAGTTCTAGACCAATTAAGCGGCGGTGGCTGAATAACCGCTTATCAGCTTGTTTTCTCGCTGACTATTTTTTTAATATTCTCCCAATTGATGAGGAGGATAGTGAGGTAGAAGAACGGATGGAAGCCATAAAAAATGCGGTGAGTTATATCGGAAACGAACTCTTAGAGAATGCCATGAAATTTCATGAAGGAAGCGAGAACGATCGAGTTAAGTTTGGCATACATTTTACGGAAAACTTGGATATAGTCACTGCTGTGATTTTTACCAAAAACGGTATTAGTCCTGAAAGTGTGGAGAAATTTCAAGCCTTTATTGAGGAATTACGATCGGCAGATCCTAATGACTTATATGTTGAGCAGATAACAAAAGCAGCCGAATCCGAAGATAGTGAAGCTTCTGGCTTAGGTTTGCTGACCGCGATCAATGATTATTCAGCCAAACTCGGCTGGAAATTTGAGTCCGATCCCAGTAATCCACAAATTATCACCGTTACTACAATGGCTCAAGTTGTTGTATAATTTTAACTGATGAATTTAGACATCTGAAGCAAAAAAAGACATAAAAGCTATGACCAATCAAGAAGTCAAAGGCGAGGATTATCAGGTGCAATACGATCCAGCATCCTCAACAGTTTATTTTAAAGGTGCCATCAGTCTAGGAGGCCCCAAGGATTATGCTCCGATTGTTAAGTTGCTCGATGATGTGGCTAAATTAGCACCCGCAACTCTTACATTAAATGTGAAAGAATTAAAATTTCTCAACAGTTCTGGCATCAGTATGCTGTCGAAATTTGTGCTTGGGATGCGGAAAAAGAAGAGTCAATTGGTGGTTTTAGGCACAAAAAAAATGCCCTGGCAAGTTAAATCCTTGAAAAACTTAGAGCGATTGCTTCCAGGTTTAAAGCTTGTAGTTGAATAAAGTAAAATATTTAGGAGCGAACGTAACATTTTATGAAATTTACACCTCTATTCATGTCAAATTAGTTGATGACTGTTCTAGAGGAGTAAATGCAACTAATGACCAAAATGTTAGGGATTTTTTGTGAGAAAAATTAAGTTAATTAATTTAAGGGATAAACTACTATGTTAGAAAACATTTTTCATCAATTTGACACGCTAAATATAATTAGTAAGCTCTCGATCTGTTTGCTACTCACCGCTCTGGGAACTGGGCTATTATATCTAATAATTTTTTATATCTTGCGCCCCATTTTTCGGAATTTTGAACGGGACATTGCAATTGTCACCTTAAATGTTTCCGCCTATCCAGCTCTCATTGTCTTCGCTATTTTCGGTCTGAAAATCACTTTTGGAAAGTTAGTTTCTCCTGATATTTTTGCTGCGATCGAACATATCCTCACACCTATTTTAATTATCACCATTAGTTATTGGTCTGTTCAATTATTTATCGAAGTTTTTATCTACTACCTCAAAGAGTACACTAAAAAAACTGAGGTTATGTGGGATGATGTATTGCTTCCCATCCTATCAGCCGTTGTTCCTGTGATTATTTTCCTGGGTGGCGGTGTACTTGTGATCAGTTCCTTTGGGGTTGATTTAAGTGGAATTTGGGTGGCTTTGGGCGGTGCTACTTTTGTTCTCGGTTTTGCGCTTCAGGATATTTTGTCTAACTTTTTTAGTGGGGTTGTTTTACTTATTGATACTCCTTTTCGATTTGGTGATATTCTGCTCCTTGAAGATGGTTCAATCGGAATGCTGCGCCGGATTGGGATTAGGGTGACTCAGCTATATATATTTAGCAACCATTGCGATGTTTATATTCCCAACAGTGTATTGCAAGGTCAAAAACTTACTAATCTAAGTCGCCCTACCTCTTTATACTATAACTCTATAGAAATAGAAATACCCTCGGAAGGTAATCTTGAGGATTCCAAGAAGCTGATGCAAGAAATTGTGTTAGCTCATCCAGATACACTAGGGGATATGGATGCTAAATTGGAGGTAATTGATAGGTACTATAACGCGGAAGGAAGTGATGCCGCTCTAGTCGAACAACAAGAAGTTGGGAAATCGCGACTAATGGCTGAACAGGAGGTCAATTTAAAATTAGAGGAAATTGAACAAGCCCTGGAATCTTTGGTTGTTACGGTGCAGTTTGCAGAAAAAGGAGGGTTAACTCAAGATGAAAGAGAAAACGTCCAACAGGAATATTTAGCAATCTTAGAACTCTTTGGTTTTCAAGTGATCGAGGCAACTGAAGATAGCCGTGCTGTAGTGAATTTTGAAGAATATAATGAAGAGGGACTGATTGAGTTAATTAGGCAGTGGTATCGAATTTGGCTGAGAGATCCAAATTTGCTGGATGACGATCAATACTTTATTTCTGAAGAATGGGAACAAAAGATTAATTTGTTAAAGCGAAGATCGCAACGCTTGTATCAAAAAATCTCGAACCCTCAAGCTGACGAAACTCGCTTAGATGATTATGTTCTAGATATAATTAAATGGATCAAAGAAAAGTTGAAAGTGCCGAGAAAAAAATGGCAAGAACCGCAAATCAGGATGATCGGAATGAATCACGATGACTCCTCGGTGTATCTTGAATTGCAGATCGGCTTTTTTGTGGATGATATCAAACTGGAAGATGGGAAGCGGGGCGATCGCGTCAGAAGCCAAATTTATCAAGAAATTTTCAACAATCTGCGGAATACTTACCTTAATTGGAATGGCATTAAACCGATAGGAGAGGAAGAGTCAGAGGATAATGGGAATGCCGTTGATGCTAGCATTAATCAGAGTCCTGTCAGCAGTTTTGTGCAGACTGGACTTGACCCGACTACTGCTAAGCAAGGGTTTGCTTTTTACCTGTCCGTAGGTAGAAACAAACCGGGGGTAAAGTCCCCAAAAACTCTTAAGGGGTAAGCTATTGAGCATTTCCCGTTAGCCTCTTTGGAGAACCTTCGCTAATCCAGCCAAAACCAACAATAAAGGCGTCAGCCGATCGCCCCAGCGCACATACAAAGTTCGAGTTTGGCGGCGATAAATAGTAGTATCTCGGACTTCATAGGTATTAATTCCCGACTTCCAAACCGTCTCGCCACGAGGATTTACAAAAGCAGAATAACCAGTATTAGTTGCGATAACTGCCCATCTATCAGTTTCAATTGCGCGCATCACATCTAGGGCGTGATGTTGGGCCAGCATCGGCGGTTTGTAATGGGCATTGTTGGAAGCTGTGAGCATAAATTCGCCCCCATTTGCGGCCTGATATCGGAAAATTTCAGCAAACGCCGAATCGTAACAAATTCCGACAATGGCGCGGCCAAACGGCGTATCAAACAATTGTTTAGAGTTGCCGGGTACTAAACGAGCATCTAAGGGAGAAAGCCGATTAATAATCCCGCCTAAGATTTCGTAAAAAGGGATATATTCGCCTAAAGGCACTAGCTTTAGTTTATCGTAGCGGCCGATAATTTCTCCTGTTTTGTCGATCGCCAATAAGCTGTTAGTGATACTATTCTCTTGCTGTCCGAATCCTCCAATCCAAGCCACAACGCCGCGATCGAGAATAGCTTGATAAAAGGAAAGAGTAGAACGCTGATACTCGTTTGTCCAGATAAAAGGCAAAGCCGTCTCTGGAATTAACACAGCATCAACTTTTCTGTCTGCTAACTCTTTATATCCAGCCGTGTAACCTTCCAAAGCGCGCCGCCAGCCGCCTGAGTCAAACTTAATCTCGTTAGGAATATTGCCTTGAATAATCCCAATTTTTAATGCTGTTCCCGCTTCTTGAATTAAGGGGCGATTGTACAAACTCCAGCCGACAATATGCAAAATCAAACACAAACTCGCAGGCAAAAAATAAGCCACCCAATTTTTACTTTTTCCTTCTTCCTTTTCTCCACTCCCTTCTTCCTTCTTCCCTCTTCCTTCTTCCCTCTTCCTTCTTCCCTCTTCCTTCTTCCTTCTTCCTTCAATAAAAGCTTCTGCGATTAAGCCATTTACTGCTACAATTGCCGCTGTTACTGCGCTGGGCCCGGAGAGTTGACCGAGGTGCAATATTGCTAAATTGTGCGGGCTTTGGGTGTAAGATAGGGATGTCCACCACAGCGAACCTGTACTCCAAATACTTTCTAAGCCGCACCACAAAGCTGTGCCAATTAACACGCGGGTTAATGCTGACAATTGAGTTTTACCCCCCCCAGCCCCCCCTTGTAAAGGGGGGGAGTTAAGAGTTAGATTTTTACTTGGTAAAGGGGGGGAGTTAAGAGTTAGATTTTCCCCTGGTAAACTGAGGGAGTTGAGAATTACAAATAGCCACGCCCAAACGGTGACTAATGCGGCTCCCCAAAGGGTGATGAATGTCCAGCAAAAAAGTGCGATCGCCAAACTCGGCCACCAAGGAACTCCCAACCAAGTCATCGGGTGTATTCCCATAATCCAAGATAAGGCTAATCCGTGATAGCCAATTCCCCACAGTACGGGAAGAAGGAAGAAGTTCGGCAACGGATTCTGTAACGGATTTAACGGATTTAACGGATGGGAGGAAGAAGGAAGAAAAAGAAATTTTTGTTTTTTTTCTGTGATTATTGGCTGTTGATAACTGACAACCATAACCCACAGGGGAACTAATGCAATCCAGGCTAAGGGCCAAGCATTGAATGGTGCTGTTGTCAATGCCATCGAAATGCCACTGAAAAGTGCGATCGCCCAGGCTAATATTTTAGATTTATGAACCGCAAGTTTTTCAAATTTGTGCCTGTTAAATATCGCCACTTTGATGATTGCCAAAAATAATAATTCTTAATCAATATATCAGATCGATCGGGAAGTTCGGCAACCCGCAGTGTATGGGATTTAACGGATCTAACGAATTTAACAGAAGGAAATCTATCAAATTTTCCTTGCCCAAACAAAAAGCGCCCCTACAAATAGGGGCGCTTTTTGTCTATCTCAAGCTAAATTTAGCCGTTGATGGAAGGAGCAACCATTGCTACTGGGGTGACTTCACCAGCAGCCAAGTCTAGAGGGAAGTTGTGAGCATTGCGCTCGTGCATGACTTCCATGCCCAAGTTAGCGCGGTTGATGACATCAGCCCAAGTGTTGATGACGCGACCTTGCGAGTCGATAATCGATTGGTTGAAGTTGAAACCGTTGAGGTTGAAGGCCATCGTGGAAATACCCAAAGCGGTAAACCAGATGCCAACTACTGGCCACGCACCTAACAAGAAGTGCAAGGAACGGCTGTTGTTGAAACTCGCGTATTGGAAAATCAAACGACCGAAGTAGCCGTGGGCTGCAACGATGTTGTAGGTTTCTTCTTCTTGACCGAATTTGTAACCGTTGTTTTGCGATTCGGTTTCGGTTGTCTCGCGAACCAAAGAAGAGGTAACTAAAGAACCGTGCATTGCAGAGAACAAAGAACCACCGAAGACACCAGCTACTCCCAGCATATGGAAGGGGTGCATCAGGATGTTGTGCTCTGCTTGGAACACGATCATGAAGTTGAATGTGCCGCTGATACCCAGGGGCATACCGTCAGAAAAGCTGCCTTGCCCGATCGGATAAATCAAGAATACTGCGGTAGCAGATGCCACAGGTGCAGAGTAGGCTACGCAGATCCAAGGACGCATTCCTAAGCGGTAGCTCAGTTCCCACTGACGGCCCATGTAGCAAAAAATGCCGATGAGAAAGTGGAAAACTACGAGCTGGTAAGGGCCGCCGTTGTACAACCATTCATCGAGGGAAGCTGCTTCCCAGATGGGGTAGAAGTGAAGCCCGATCGCGTTTGATGAAGGAACAACAGCACCACTAATGAGGTTGTTGCCGTACATCAAGGAACCTGAAACTGGTTCGCGGATGCCGTCGATGTCCACAGGAGGAGCAGCGATGAAGGCGATGATGTAGCAAATGGTGGCGCTGAGCAAGGTGGGAATCATCAGAGTCCCGAACCAACCTACATAAATGCGGTTGTCAGTGCTAGTTACCCACTCGCAGTAACGTTCCCAAACGTTGCCGCTTTCGCGACTCTGTACGGTTGTTGTCATTTGGTTTATGATTGCTTAATTGAATTTTCAAGGTTCGTTATGGGGATGCCCCACGCTTCTATTAGTAACACTACTAACTAAAGTTTGCCAAGGGCTTAGTGCTGACATTTGAAAAGTTTTACAAACCTTTACAAACGTTGATTTTTAGTAAATATTTGTAGTTATTTATAAAGTAATTTTACGGGCAAACTAGGATCAAATATAGCGACCACAAGAGCTGAATCTATTGTCTGTAGATTGGTTCAGCAGTTAGATTAAATTATTGTTGTTCGGGTCGATGACCTTTCCATTTAAATATCTCTTTATTAGGTCTTGAAGAGATGATTTTTAATATTTATTTACATATCACCGATGGATTCGGCGAACGTAATTTATTATAGGGAGAATACTGAAAACCGGGTTTCTAGTGCGATCGGGCTGCATTCTCAATCTTGTGCCCTCAACCGGGTTTATTGACGAAAAAGAAACCCGGTTTCTGAGGCGCTTGGCAATAGAAATAAACCGGGCTTCTGATGATGAGTCCGTAAGTTCTGCGTAAAAATTGGCCTTTAGCCAGGGGGCCAGTTCATCTGCCGACCGCCGAGAAGGTGAAGGTGCAAGTGGTCTACAGTTTGACCGCCGTCGCTGCCACTATTAATGACGACGCGATAGCCGTTGCTGAGCCCGAGTTGTTCTGCTACCCGCTTGACAGTCAGCAGCAGGTGTCCCATGAGAGCATGGTCTCCCGACTCGGCATCGGCTAATTTGGCAATAGGCTGTTTGGGAATGACGAGGATGTGGACGGGTGCTTGCGGATGGATATCTCTGAACGCGAGGGCCAAGTCGTCCTCATAAACGATGTCTGCGGGAATCTCTTTGCGGATGATTTTGCTGAAAAGCGTTTCTTGAGTTGTCATGGGTGTTAAAGAAGGAAGAAGGAAGAAGGAAGAAGGAAGAAGGAAGAAGTGGGAAGTGACAAGGGCGAAGGTGCAAGACGGAAGGGGGAAGACGGAAGGGACAAGGAGAGGAGGGAAGGGGGAAGACTCAGGAGGAGACCAGCAAAAAGAGAAAAGGAAGAGGCCAGGAAAAGTTTTTCTTGCCTCTTCCGATATTCATTAGTCATTGTTAATCATAATAGATGATGAATCAAGCACAGGCAAATTAAGGATAAAGAAAAATGCTTGCTAGGGTTTGGAGTGCATCGATCGTAGGAATTGACGCGGTAAAGGTGGGTGTCGAGGCTGATGTGTCGGGGGGGCTACCGAAAATTGTGGTTGTGGGATTGCCAGATTCTGCGGTGCAAGAAGCTAAAGAAAGGGTTAAGGCTACGCTAAAAAATTCGGGATATGCTTTTCCGATGCGGAGTATTGTGATTAATTTAACTCCGGCGGATTTGCGGAAGGAAGGGCCGAGTTTCGATTTGCCGATCGCCATTGGCATTTTAGCAGCATCGGAACAAGTCAGCGGTGAGCTTTTGGGAGATCATTTATTTTTAGGAGAACTCTCTTTAGACGGGAGTTTGCGGCCTGTGGCTGGGGTTTTGCCGATCGCCGCTGCTGCTGCCAAAATGGGTATTTCGGGATTGGTTGTACCGGCTGGTAACGCGCAAGAAGCGGCTTTGGTGCACGGAATATCTGTTTACGGTTTTGAGAATATTTTTGCAGTTACTGATTTTTTGAACAATCCTCAAGTTTATTCGCCGGTAGAAGTAAACGGTCGAGAAGAGTTAGCAAAACGGCGGATTCCGGGTTTAGATTTAAAGGATGTCAAGGGGCAAATTCACGCGCGGCGGGCTTTGGAAATTGCGGCGGCGGGGGGACACAATTTAATTTTTGTGGGGCCGCCAGGGAGCGGTAAGACTATGTTGGCGAGGCGTTTGCCGGGTATTTTGCCGCCGCTGACTTTTGATGAAGCTTTGGATGTGACTCAGATTCATTCGGTGGCTGGGTTGTTGAAGGATAAAGGAAGCTTGGTGGGCGATCGGCCTTTTCGCAGTCCTCACCATTCGGCATCTGGGCCTTCTTTGGTAGGTGGCGGCAGTTTTCCGCGTCCGGGTGAAATTTCCTTAGCACATCGCGGCATACTTTTTCTGGATGAATTAACTGAGTTTAAAAGAGATGTTTTGGAGTTTTTGCGACAACCGCTGGAAGATGGTTATGTGACGATTTCTCGAACCCGACAATCGGTGATGTTTCCGGCTCAATTCACTTTAGTTGCGAGTACAAATCCTTGCGCTTGCGGTTACTACGGCGATTCGATCCAACAGTGTACTTGTTCGCCGCAAAAGAGGGAGCAATATTGGGCAAAACTTTCGGGGCCTTTGATGGATCGGATCGATTTGCAAGTGGCGGTTAATCGTTTGAAACCGGAGGAAATTACGCGACAGCCGACGGGTGAGGAGTCGGAACCGGTGCGGGTGAGGGTGCAGCGGGCGCGAGAGATGGCGACTCGCCGTTTTCAGTCGGAAGCTGGCTTGCGGTGTAACGCGCAGATGCTAAGCAGCCACATTAACCAATGGTGTCAGTTGGATGATGCTTCGCGGAATTTATTGGAGATGGCGATTCGGAAGTTGGGGCTTTCGGCGCGGGCGAGCGATCGAATTTTGAAGGTTGCTAGAACTATAGCCGATCTGTCGGGGGATGAAAGCCTGAAAACCAATCATGTGGGGGAGGCGGTGCAGTATCGGACGATCGATCGGATGCAGTAAGGGGGATTTGTGCGATCGTTTTTCAAGTCGTAAGTTGATATATTGCAGGTCTATATGGCTCTCCTGACTTTATGGTGTATAATGTAACAAACAATACATTTGCTGTCATGGACTTTTATTTGGACTATA
>NZ_JAUBWA010000176.1:0-10685 GCF_036702825.1 Microcoleus sp. A003_D6
CTAAAGCCCAACTACGTACCTATTTCTAGGATGACAATTAATCCACCCTGCTTCTTAAGGGGGGTTAGGGGGGATCTATGCCTAATCGTCACATTTAAAATCTCAAACAGATTATCCTAGGGATTTTGGCGCGATTTCCCTGACTTATTTCCCGATGAATTGGACTCAGCACCAGATTGTGCACCGGACTTTTCCGATCCCGCTCTCTCTGAATTATTGCCTTTAGTGGCATCTGAATTATCTTGAGCATCCGCTGCGGTTTTAATGAGAATCTTGCTACCATCAACCAGATTTGCTTGTCCGTCGGTGACAACTTCATCACCCGCATCCAGACCTTTTTGGATGACTGTTAAGCCGTTGATTGTATTGCTGACAACTACAGGCACATTTTCCACTGTATCGTCTTCTTGGGCGACAAATACGAATTGTCCGTTCGGCCCTGTCTGTACAGCTTGGGAGGGAACAACAATCGCATTTGGCTGTTGACTTAATGTTAGAGTTGTGCTAACAAATTGACCGGGAAAAAGTTTGCCATCTGCGTTATTAAAGTCGCCAATTAATTGAATTGAGCCTGTGGTATTGTCAACCGTATTGTTCACAAATGACAAGGTTCCCGATATCGGACGATTGTTTCCAGCAAAGGTGACATCAACTTTAAGTTTGCCGTTGTCTGCGTATTTTTGGATGTCTGGCAGGTTGGATTCAGGAACCGAAAAGGCAACTTGAATGGGATTAATTGTGGAGATTGTCACCAAGGGTTTGTCGGTGCTTGGTTGCACTACATTGCCGACTGTCACCAGAATATTTCCGGCACGCCCGTCGATCGGCGCATAGACCTTGGTATAGGATGATTCCACCTGAGCATTTTTCAAGGCACCGCCGTCTGCACTCAACCCAGCTTGAGAACCCTCGATCGCAGCCCGATCGCCTTCCACGACAGCCCGAGCATTCTCAATCCCCACGAGATCGCTTTTCACCGCCGTCTCAGCATTCTCAATCCCCACGAGATCGCTTTTCACCGCCGTCTCAGCATTGGCGATCGCCACGAGATCGCCTTTGACGACTGCCTCAGCATTGGCGATCCCGATACGATCGCTCCTTACCGCCGTCTCAGCATTGGCGATCGCTTGATTGTCAAGATCGACGGTTGCCGCAGCGGCTCGGCTGCTGGTAGCGTATTGCTGGGCTTGATCTTGACTGATTACTCCTTGTTTGTAAAGCTCTGCGTACCGCTGACTTTGTGCTGCGGCATATTGTGCTTGAGCTCGATCCTTGGTCAAGGTGGCGATCGCTTGTTTAACTGCACCTTGGTCTTTTTGGAGCGTCATTTTGGCTTGTTCGACAAGTCCTCGGTCTTTTTGAAGAGTCGTTTTGGCTTGTTGGACAAGTCCTCGGTCTTTTTGAAGAGTCGCTTTAGCTTGCTCGACAACTCCTCTATCTTTGTCAAGGGTTGCTCTGGCTTGTTCCACAACTCCTTGGTCTTTAGAAAGGTTGGCTGTGGCTTGTTGTACCTGTGCTTGGCTTTTTGCTACGATTCCTTGAGCTTGCTGGATCGAGGCAGTTTGAGAGCGATCGTCGATCGAAAACAGCAGTTGTCCTTTCTTAACTTCTTGTCCTTTCTTGAAATAAACTCCTGTAATCCGCCCGCTAGCTTGTGCTGTCACCGAGACAGTAGAACTCGATTGCACGTTGCCGATCGCTTGCAACTGTATCGGCACCGTTTTTTTCGTTACTGTTGCTACTGTCACCGGAGTTATTTGCAGTCTGCCGCTGCGGCTCGGTTTTTCCGCTTTAGGAGCAGTCGATCGCACCCAAACCAAAAATCCCAACCCACCCACCAGCAGCAACCCCAGCAGAAACAGCGCAATCCGCCCTTTCGCCAGCACCTTTTCCGTCTTCGGTTGTTTGGCTGCAACACTGTCCGCCGGTTCGCTCTCCGGCAATGTTGGAGCTTCCTGAAAAACTTCACGGATAGCGTCTTTTGGAGTTTCACTAACAATTTCTACGTTGTGCGTCGGTTGCTCGTTCAGCTTCAGATTTTCGTCAGAAACTTTAGGGCGAGTGCCATTCCGACTTTCACTAATAATTTCCTCGATCATCACAAACCTCCTTTGTAACTAACATCTTGCACTATTCTCAAAAACAGGCAAGATGCCTGTTCTACAGGATATAAATTTTCTTGTGGAACAGGCATCTTGCCTGTTCATAAAGGCTTATTGAAAATGGTGGAAAAGGTGAGCAACATCTCAGTTGAACTAACATTTTGTATCATTTATCATTCTCAAAAATAGGCTTTCCGGTCTGTTCTACAAAAGATGAATTTTATTGTGGAACAGGCATCTTGCCTGTTCCTAAAAAGCTTATTGACAGCGGTACAAGAGGTGAGCAACATCTCAGTTGAAACTAACATTTTGTATCATTTATCATTCTCAAGAACAGGCAAGATGCCTGTTCCACAACAGATCAATTTTCTTGTGGAGTAGGCCCCAGAACCCGCGCAAGTCCTGTATCAGTTACGCACTGTAAATTGCCCGATCGGAGCGTTATTGCGAGCTTGTTGGAGACTGCTTTTGCCCCCGAGGATAAGCAGTCTTGAGAATTTCTTTAATTTTTGTCTTTTGTTCGGCGGTGAGATTTAGCTCGGACAAAGCTTTCCGCATTTTTTCACCTCCCTTGACTTTAGTTTCTAACTGTTGTGCCTGCTCTGGCGTCAACACCGCTTCGACTTGTTTGCGAAGTTCCTCGCGTTTCTGTGCGCGTTCTGCATCCGTTGCTTTCGGTTGCGCTGAACTTGGAGTTGCAGTCGCCGCGACAGGTTGAGCAGTTTGAGTGGAAGCAGAATCCGCCTTCGCTTGGTCGGAACTTACTGGATTGGTCGCAGTCGTGTCAGGTTGGGTAGCTTCGGAAGCATTGGATTGCGTACAAGCAGACAAACCGCCTACCAAAAGTGCACCGACGAGGAGAAATGCTGGTGCGATCGTTCTTCTTTTCATGATTTACTGCCTCTAATTAACCTTCACCACCAAATCTTATCGGCTAAAATCAGCCAGCGCATGACCCAAGACTCCTAACTTGACCAGTCAAAAAGCACATTGCGGTTGTGACTTTTTTCCTAGTCCCAAAACCCAAAATCAGTCTAAAAGGCTCTAGCGAGAGCGTTGGCGGATTCGCTAAGCTGCTACACATAACTTGTCTGTTATGGCAAAAGGGGAGCGCGGGAGAGGGGGAGAGTGGGAGAAGGGGAGAGGGGGAGAGGGGGAGAGTGGGAGAGGGGGAGAGTGGGAGAGGGGGAGAGGGGGAGAGTGGGAGAGGGGGAGAGGGGGAGAGTGGGAGAGGGGGAGAGTGGGAGAGTGGGAGAATTGCTCAATGACCGATGACCGATAACCAATTCCAATTCCCTCAACATTCATCCGTTACATCCGTTACATCCCGCACACTGCTTTGTTGCCGAACTTCTGCCTTCTGAACATAAGGAGGTAACGTGTTTTTTGACTCCAAGATACCATCTACAATTAGGTCAGCGACCTTGCTTGCATCGCTCCAGCTTTTGATGGGGAAAAGTTCTATGATTCGCTTGACCTATCCATCTTTTCGTTTGTTGCTTTATTTGGAGTGGCTGCTGCTGGCGACGGCAGCCTTGATGGAAGTGCTGCATCCGTTTCAGTCGCTCTGGTCGCTGCTGTTACGGGTTGGCGCGATCGCACTTTTCGGCGCGATCGGTTTGCGTTTGCCAACCGTTCGGTTAGGTAGAAAAGTGTTATTTACAGGCCTAGAATTTGGCTTGATTTTGCTGCCAATTGTCCAGGAAGGGTTATCGAGCCGATCGAGCTTTTTGCTTTTTCTCGTGCTGCTGATGCGTAGTTGTATGATTTTCTGCCAGCCGGGGCAGGTGATTGTCTTGGGTTTGGCCCTGCTTTCCTATAGTTCGCTGTTGTTATCAAAACCAATTTTACCTGATAAAATTCGGGCAACTGTTTGGGAATGGCGATTCAGCAATGTGTTATTATTTGGTTTGACATTAGTGTTCGCTTTATTGTTAATTAATGCGTTGATTGCAGAACGCCAAAGCCGAGAGCAATTAGAAATCGCTCACGATAAATTAGCCGTAACTCACGAGCAACTCCGCTACTATGCCCTGCGAATTGAAGACCAGGCAACTTTGCAGGAACGTAATCGGATTGCTCGTGAAATCCATGACGGACTCGGACACACCCTCGCGGCTCAAACCATCCAGCTTAATAATGCCCTATTGGTATGGAAATCGGAGGATGAGAAAGCGCTGGAGTTTCTGAAACAGGCGAAACAACTCGGATCGGAAGCTTTGTTAGAAATTCGCAAATCTGTTTCGGTGTTGCGATCGAATCCTTTGCAAGGATTGTCGCTCGAAAGTGCGATCGACAAACTTCTCCAAGACTTTCAGCGCATGACTGCGATCGAAGTTTCCAACTCGATTCGCTTACCAGTTTCGCTCTCTCAGGAAATCAATACAACACTTTACAGAATTGTGCAAGAATCGCTCACAAATATTCACAAACACGCTGATGCAACGATGGTGACAGTTGGGTTGCAGCAACACGCAGGACAGATTTATTTGTCGATTTCTGACAACGGCAAAGGTTTCGATCCCGCGCAAAATACGACTGGATTTGGACTCCAGGGAATGCGAGAACGAGTGGCGGCGCTAAGCGGTCAATTTGCGATTTACAGCCAGCCTGGAAACGGTTGCCGGATTTCGGTTTCTTTGGCCTCTCAAAACATATAGAACTCGGCAGAAAACCCGGCGGTTTAAACCGAGATGTTGTAATGAACAGGCAAGATGCCTGTTCCACAAAGAATCAATTTCTTGTGGGGTGGGCATCTTGCCCGCCCTAAAAAACCTTATTAAAAATAGATTGTTTTCCCCGCGCTAATTAATATGAGGATGGTTGTATGATTCGGATTTTGCTAGTAGACGATCGGCATATTATTCGCCGGGGAATCAAGAGTATCCTGGAATGCTATTCTGATATGCAGGTAATTGGTGAAGCGGAAAACGGACAGGAGGCGATCGCACAAATTCCCATCCTACAGCCCGACATCGTGCTGATGGATATTCGGATGCCCGTGATGGATGGCGTAGCAGCAACCGGGGCGATATCCAAATCTTATCCCGATACAAAAGTGCTGGTTTTAACCACCTTTGATGACGATGAATATGTCAGCCAAGCAATGCGCCTGGGCGCAAAAGGCTACCTGCTCAAAGATACCGAACCCGACGAACTTGCCTTAGCGATTCGCGCTGTTTATAAAGGACACACGCAACTCGGCCCGGGATTATTTGAGAAAGCTTTGATGACTCCTGCTGTAACTAATCCGACGGTTGTTTCTCCGCCAGAATTAGAGCAACTCACGCCCAGAGAATTAGAAGTGTTGCGTTTAATAGCTTCCGGCGCGAACAACCGAGAAATTGCTCAAACCTTATTTTTGTCCGAAAACACGGTAAAGAACTATGTAACGAATATTTTGAGTCGGTTAAATTTGCGCGATCGAACTCAAGCCGCGCTGTTGGCTCATTCACTCTTCAATTAGGGACTTATCGATGCCTGAAAGTGGCAATCCAAGCCTTGCTCAGAGACAGATTCAGCCACTTTCTTAGCAGACCTCTTGCAAAAATAACTAGGACGGGCTCTCCGGCCCATCCCACAAAATTTTTTTTCTTGTGGAATGGGCATCTTGCCCGTTCCAGAATTTGATTAAAAGGATTTTTGCAAGAGGTCTACCATCCAATTTTTTACGCCCACCCATCCGCGCCAATAGCACACAAAATCATCAACTGTTCCCCTCTTGGCCGTAAGCCTGCCAAGCCAAATCCACCAACCCGTTAACAATAGCCACAGCCACCACCGCAGATCCCTTGCGCCCCTCAATCCGAATGTGAGGAACCATCGAATCGTGCAGCCGCGACTTCGCCACGTCAACCCCCACAAACCCAGAAGGAGTCCCAATCACCAAAGCCGGTCGAATTTCCTCAGATTCAATCAAATCTACGATCGCCGACAAAGCAGTTTGAGCCTGGCCCACAACAAAAATACCTTCAGGATAGCGTTTTGCCAAAGTTTCAATCCCCCAAGCAGCCCGCGTCCTCTCCTTTTGAGGGCGCGTCAAAGCCTCCATCGAACAGTAAACCGGATTCGCAAAGGTACTTTGGATCAGGGGCGTAATGCCCACCTGCACCATCGGCACATCTACCACGATCGTAGTCCGAGCAGCCAAAGCTGCCGCCCCGGCTTGCAAAGCCTGATCGGAAAAACTAATTAAAGATTTGTACTCAAAATCAGCAGTCGCATAGATCACGCGGCGGACTATTTCGTACTCCGCCGCAGAAAAACCGTGGTCGCCAATTTCGTTATCGATTAATCCCAGACTCTGGGCATCGCTTACGTGCCATTCCATTTGTTGGATAGCTGTCGCCTGTGAGTTGTCAGGTATCAGCTTACCAGCTTTTAGTCATTAGTCATTAGTCACCAGTCATTAGTTATTTGTCAGGAGCAGGTTTTTGGGCCATTTGGGCAGTTAACAAATTATCTCAAAACTTGCACAGGGGGCCGAGAAACCTCGTAGCAGCCCGCAGATTCGCTAAAAAACCCGGTTTCTAACACTGATGACTAATGACTGATGACTAATGACTCATCAACGGTTTCTAACACTGATGACTAATGACTGATGACTAATGACTCCTAAAAAACTAAGTTTCCGAAGAAGGAGACTTACCCAGCACCGGAGTCAGGAATGCCACCAAAGCTCCGATCGCAAAACCGGACACATTCCGAACCACTGGCAACCAGTCAGAAGTCCGAGTCACCACCGGCCCAAGTCCGAAAGCGAAAAACAGAATGCCCCACAGCGGCGAAAAAATCAGCGCCCACTGCCAAGCCACAACCTGTCCCGGTTTCCGAGGCTGAGCCGCAAACCCGCAAATGACGCCGCCAACCACCGACGTAATTAAGGTTAGAACCCACTGTTCCCTCGGCAAACCGGGAACCACGCGGCATCCGCCCTGACGCAAACAGCCTTCGATCGACTCCAAAGATTCAATAATCGATCGATCTTCCCCATTGTCCCGCACAAAAAATTGATTGCCGTAGCGGGTTTGCAGTTCCACCCAAAAAGTGCGCGGCAGCAGCGGATACAGCGAGTCGCCCACATTAAAATTGAGCAAATTGCCGCCTCGGGGGTCAGCAACTAGCAACACGCTCTTGTTATCTAGTCCCCAATAACTTTTGACAGCCAAACCGGGCGTGCGATCGTACTGAGTCAGCACTCGCAGTTTCCAGCCGGTTTCGGCTTCAAATGCGTTTAAATTTTTTGCCAAATCCTCTTCTTCAATATCCGTAAGGGCTTTAGCTAAGTCAATGATCGGCGTCTGAGTAGACGGCAACAAATCGGGATTGTTGAAAGCATGGGCTGCTGGGGCGATCGCCCACACCGACAAAGCTAGAAAAAATGCGACAGCAGATGCTAGAAATCTTCGCGGAAAAAACTGTGACATAGGAAATTCTAATCTGGGTCTCAATTGTGAATGCTAGCTGGCGGTCTTAACCAGAGGATAAGAGAAAACTCATATTTCTTTACAATTATTTACTTTACAGGAAGCCGAGAGCAAGGGGAAGGGTTCGGGGAAGAAAGTTTGCGATCGGGGAAGAAGCTGACAATTAAGTGTAGAGGGCGCAGTTGCGATCCAGGGCCAACCACCGTTAAACAAGAGCTCGATTTCCTGACGGTGAGTATCGGTCTGAGATATTGCACCCGCAATCAAAAACCTGTAGGGGCGGGTTCACCAAAAGCTTTAAGGGGTGCAGACAAGTTAAATAAACCCGCCTCCACCCACAAAAAAGCCCCTTATTGATATTGATGCAACATCTCAGATTGATAATCATTGAAGCCGATGCTAACGGAGAGAGACCGTATGTGCGATCGAGAGTCTTCTACCGGGAGTAGGAGGCGAGGTGAATAAAACACCTCAGCAAATAGCTGCTGAATTAAGAACACTTGCCGCACAGCTTGAAGAAACTTCAGACGGATTATTGAAACCCAATGAAAACCAAGCTGATAGGCTGGAACAACTATTAAATTCAGCTAAACAAACAATTAATCGCGGTCTTAGAGAGATGGTTCAACGAATATTGGATACCTACCTAATCAACTACCATCAAAACCTGCCATAAAACGTTTCAACTCCTACCCAATTGTGTTGCTATGACTGAATTTTTCTTCCCACCACAAGACGTAAAAGCAGTCAACCCAGCAGAAGCCAGAAGGCTGTTTGAGCAAGCCAATCATCTCTGGTTTGAAGAAGGATGCTATCACCTTGTCCTACCGCTTTATCTAGAAGCCCTCAAGTACGATCCCACTGACCCAGTAATGCTATATCAACTGGCTGTAGTTTTGCGGGCGTTTGAGCGCTTCGATGAGGCAGCACTTGCACTCGAAATGGCATCCCTTCACCAATTTCTACTCAACAAAACAGGCAGACAACTTTTGGCGAGAAAGAAAAAATGGCTGTTGAAACATCTTTATAATGCGTCGCCCTTGCCCGTACCGGCAACAGAAATCGACCTGAAACAATGTCTGTCACAGAGTTTCCATTATAATGAGTGGCTGGAAATTGCTATTGCGGCCAGCCAGCGGAGAATGTTTCTTTTGGCGGCAATTGCTTATGACAAAAGCCAGCCATTTTCTGAATCCCAAACAACTTGGGAAGGCGACAATGCGCGAGTTAATAACCAGAGCGATCGCGCGTTGTTAAACAATATGCGATGGTCTGCCAAAGGGCTATTTGAGAAAGCCAATCATTTCTGGTTTAAGGAAGGACGTTATCACCAAGTTTTACCAATTTATCAAGAAGCCCTCAAGTACGATCCGACCGATCCAGTGATGCTTTATCAACTTGCGGTTGTGCTGCGGGCTTTTGAACGATTTGATGAGGCTATGCTTGCACTCGATCTTGCATCCGTCCATCAAAACCGCCTGAGTGAAAATGGCAGACAGTTCTTTGACACATACAAACAATATATACTGAAACCTACCTCTTATATGCTAACCATGCCCATACCAGCCTGGGAAATTAACCTCAAAGAACTTCATTCGATGAATTTTAATAGCAATGATTGGTGGGCAATCAGTCAAGCTGCTGAAGATCGTAGAATGTTTCTATTAGCTTACGAAACTTACCTCGATGGTAGGGGTTGGTGTGATTCTGAAATACTTAGGGAAGAAGAAGAACTGCGACGCAAGAATGGGAGCGATAGATCGAGGTTAAATTATATGCGACGAGATTAAAGTAACTTCTCTGTGCAATATTTCAAACTTACTTAAGACCTTACCATCAAGACATTAGTCCGAGACCATAATTCACATTGTTGCCAAAAGTAAAAGAGGAAGTTGAGTGGCATGAATCAAAAAGAAGCCAAGCGGTTATTTGATGAAGCGAATCGTCTGTGGTTTGGGGATATAAAGTTCAACAAAGTGCTACCTCTGTATCGAGAGGCCCGGAATTACGATCCATCCAATTCCGTCATTATCTATCAGCTAGCTAACGTGCTGTGGGCTTTTGAACAATTTGGTGAAGTGCGAGTCCTAGTTGCCAAAATAGAAAGAAACTTAGACCGTCTCAGTGATTTCGGGAAAGAAGTGTTTGGTCGAGAAAAATCCCGACTGCTCGCCCCATCACCTTTCAAAAGTCCGATGCCAATACCAGCTTGCTCAATAGGGCTTGCGGAGAAAGTCTGAAACCCTTATACAAAAAGACTTGTGGCAAGTTTGAACCCTTGTAATGTGCAAGGAGATGAGTTAAAATCAGTCAAAAGCCTAGCACCTAATCACTTTCGCCATGTACCGAAAAGTTGACTAGGGCCCCACACCCGCCCTCCAACTTTGACTTACCCTTTGAGGGGCAGTTGTCGGAAGATAATCGTTGGGTAATCATGGCAAAACTAATTCCTTGGTTAGAATTTGAAGCAGAATATGCCAAAAATTTCGCAACCGATATGGGAGCCCCAGCCAAATCATTTCGGATGGCATTAGGAGGATTAATAATTAAAGAAAGGTTAGGAATAAGCGACCGGGAAACAGTAGAGCAAATCCGAGAGAACCCATACCTGCAATACTTTATAGGCATGACAGCCTATAGCAATAAAGAACCATTTGATTCATCAATGTTGGTTCATTTTCGGCAGAGAATAGGTGTCAAGCTAGTAAATAAAATCAACGAGAAAATGGTCAAAGACCATATTGAAATACCAAGGGAAGTCGAAAAAAAAAACTCATTAGAAAGCCAGCCTAGTCCCAATCAAGGGAAATTAATATTAGATGCAACCTGTGCACCAGCCGACATTAGATATCCTAATGATTTAGGACTATTAAATCAAGCACGAACGCATACTGAAGAAATTATAGATGCTCTTCATACTCAAAATCAATACCCAGAAAAAAAGAAGCCAAGAACTTATAGAAAAATCGCCAGAAAAGAATACTTAAAAGTAGCAAAGAAACGGAAAACGTCACAAAAAGAACGAAGAAAAGCAATTAAAAAACAGATCAAATACATCAAAAGAAATTTAGCCCATATTGATGAGATGGGCGAATTACAGTGTCTGAGTAAATATCATTATAAAATGCTGTTAGTTGTCACAGAAGTTTACCGCCAA